>JAYUVA010000439.1:0-3236 GCA_043754375.1 Candidatus Kuenenia sp.
GTGAAGGACATTTTGGCATGAGATACATGACTCGACAGTTTCTCGTTCCCGCCGTCTTTCTCTTCAGCCCCGGTGCAGCATACAGATGCATGTAAATCATGATAGACTGGGGTATCCATTGGCGAAGGTGAGATCCTTCCGGGAAAGCCAAAGGGTTCATCGTCAGATTGCCGGGGAGCGTTGCCATGAACTTGAATCGGATCCGATGGGAACAGCCGCTGGCCGTGATTGCCATTTGTCTGTCGTCGATCGCGCGGGCGGATGGTCTGGACTACGGACGCGACATCAAGCCGGTCCTGAAGGCGAGGTGTTATGCCTGCCATGGCGCGTTGAAGCAGGAAGCCGGACTGCGGCTGGATACGGGACTTTCGATTCACCATGGCGGCGACAGCGGTGCGGCGGTCATAGCTGGGCAGCCGGATGAAAGCCGGTTGCTTCAGAGAGTGTCATCGAGCGAGCCTGCCGAAAGAATGCCGCCGGAAGGCGAACCGTTGAAAGCAGAACAAATCGAACTGCTGCGGGCATGGATTCGTGACGGGGCTAAGTCACCCGAATCCGAACAGCCTGAAGCGGATCCTCGCGCGCACTGGGCATTCCAGCCTCCACAACGTCCCGCCATTCCTGAGATGGCCGATGCGCGCAAAAGTCATCCGATCGATGCGTTTCTCAATGCTGAACTCGCGTGGCATGGTCTGATGCCTCGCCCTTCAGCCCCAAAGCATGTGCTGCTGCGACGAGTTTACATTGATCTGACAGGACTGCCGCCAACACGAGACGAGCTGCATGCGTTTCTGGCTGACGATTCACCGGATGCGTATGAAAAGGTCGTCGACAGACTGCTCAACGATCAACGGCATGGCGAACGGTGGGGGCGGCATTGGATGGATGTCTGGAGGTACAGCGACTGGTACGGCCGACGTGATGTTGATGACGTTCGCAACAGTGCGTCTCAGTTGTATCGCTGGAGAGACTGGATTGTGCGATCGCTGAATCAGGGCAAAGGCTATGATCAGATGGTCTGCGAAATGCTGGCAGCGGATGAAATCTACCCGGGAGATTACGACGCGGGAGTCGCGACAGGATATCTGATCCGCAATTATTACTCACTTAACTCCAACGACTGGATGCGCAATGCGGTTGAACATACGGGCAAGGCCTTTCTGGGACTGACGTTCAACTGTGCTCATTGTCATGACCACAAGTACGATCCGATCACGCATGATGACTATTTTCGCATGCGGGCTTTTTTCGAACCGATCTTCATTCGCCAGGATCGCGTGCCGGGCGAAGCTGAACCGGGCATTTTTCAAGACTACTCTTACGCGGGAACTCGGGCCGTTCAGCGACTGGGAGCGGTTCGTGTGTTCGACAGAACGGCCGATGCTCCGACGTGGTTCTACACCGGTGGCGACGAACGCAACCGAGTGAAGGAACGAGGCTCGATTCCACCGGGAGTGCCTTCGTTTCTGGAGAACGCCTCCTTCCGCATCGAGCCCGTGAATCTGCCACCGAAAGCCTGGTATCCGGGGCTCCGACCTGAGATCCAGGAGTCACTGCTGGCCGATGCTCGCCAGGCCCTCGCCACCGCCGAAGAATCCTTCCGCTTGTTTACCGCCCAGCCGCAGGCGCCGGCTCAATCACCCAGAGAAGCCGTCGCCTCTGGCAGAGGGGCAAGCGAAGTGCAGAAAGCCGTCGCCTCTGGCTCGGCGGTAAACGAAGGACTGGCACGAGCCGAGGCCGAGTACGAAACGGCGTTTCTGCAGGCCGCGAAGGCTGGCACAAGCGGTGCGATTTCCGGCAGGCAGTCTTTGCTGATGGATGCGACAACTGGACGCAGTATTGTGCAGAACAACCTGCAACAGCTGAAGTCCCTGGACGACGGAGCCCGGCTTTCCTTCCGCTTGCGGATTCTGCAGGACTCACATGTGAACTTTCAATTCGTACAGGACAGCATACAGGGACTGACGGCCGGGTATTGTGCCTTCGAGAAAGGGCGAATCTTTGCCTATGTCCACGGGGTCTCCGGAGAAACGGAAGTGGGTCGCTACGACTTTTCGGCCGGGCAGAATGACTTTGAAATCTCCGTTGTGATTCGTCCGGAAATGGACCTTGGTGAATTGACCGTCGTCTGCCGCTCGGACTCCAGTACGCCCGTTGAAAACGCTTCGATGGCATTGCACGGATGGAATCCGATCGGCACAGCCATCAAACCAATCAGCTTCGATGTCCGTCCTGGCAGTGTGGCAGTGCTTGATGATTTCGTCTGGTCCGTGCCGAATCCGGATGCAGCATCGAGTGACGCCGCCGCCAGCGCATCATGGACAAAACTGATTGATGTGGACTTCGAAGTTCCAGAGTACACCGATGGGCGAGATATCGCCGGCATTGATGGCTGGGAGGCGTCATCGTTTCGCGTTGCTCCGGCGACGTCCCTGGTATCGGCATCGATTGGTAATCCCGAGCTTCGCGCACTCTCAGTCAAGCTTGAGGCCGCTCGCCGATCCGCGCAGGGGCCTTTGCTGCAAGTGCAGGCCGCTGAGGCCAAAGTCACCGCTGCTCGTGCGGACTTGATGGCACTCGAAGCCCGCATCGCTGCGGATCGAGCGAAGCATGCGGAACCACCAGGTGATGATCTTCCCGCTCTGATCAGGACAGCCAGCCGTCTGGAGCGTGAAGCGGCTCTGAGACAGTCGGAAGCAGAAGTGCTGGCTGCCGAGTTCGCTGTGGTCACTGCCGAAGCAAAGCCGTCTGACGATGCTGAGCGGGCGAAACTCATTGAGACAGCAATGGCGGGGCTGACCGCATCTCTGACGAATCGACAAAAGGCCGATGAAGCTCTGGCGAATGAGCAGTTGTCGGAAACATACGCGCCATTGACGCCATCTTATCCACGGCAGAGCACCGGCCGTCGTCGCGCGCTGGCGGAGTGGATCACCAGCCGTGACAATCCGCTGACGGCTCGCGTGGCGGTCAATCATCTCTGGACCCGTCATTTCCATTCGCCACTGGTGGCCAGCATGCACGATTTCGGTCGCAACGGCGACAAGCCCACGCATCCGGAACTGCTCGACTGGCTGGCCGTGGAGTTCATGGAATCCGGCTGGGACATGAAACACCTGCACCGTCTGATCGTGACCAGCGCCGCCTATCGTCGCGATTCGTTTACCGCCCAGCCGAAGGCGCCGGCCTCCGCAGTGAATAGAGATAATAAGGCCGGCGCCTCCGGCTGGGCGGTA
>JAYUVA010000440.1:0-7419 GCA_043754375.1 Candidatus Kuenenia sp.
CCACTCGTCCGCATCTTTTCAAAGCATCCCGACATTGCGACAACGACAATTTGCCAGGCGATCACGATCAGCGACGATGGCCATGCGTCACCGCTGATCGTCGAGCATTTACAGGTTGAGCGCGGATTGCCATTCAGACTTCAAGCCTGTCAATGAATCGCGGATTAATATTGCGCCAGTCGATTTGATGACGCGGACGGTCTGCTCCAGTGTCGTCAGGCCGATTTGAGCATGCGCAAGGTCTCCAAGGATCGAAACAAGCCGCTTCAGATTGCTTTCCTGTACTTCAATCAGGAATCGAGTGTTGGATTCTGAAAACAAACCCACAGCGGTTTTCCCTTCCGGCAGCGTGATCTCAACTCCAACGCCGCCCGCAAACGCCATCTCCGCCGCAGCAACCGCGAGGCCGCCTTCGCTGAGGTCGTGGCAGGAGAGAATGAGGCCTTGTTTGATGGCTTGATGGAGGGCTCGAAAGATCTTTGGGGCCTGTTCTTTATCGACGGTTGGTACATTGCCGCCGGTAAGGCCGTTGACGAGGTGGAAGTGGGAGCCACCCATTTCGTCTTTTGTCTCGCCGATCAGGTAGAGCAGATTGCCGTGGCCCTTAAGATCCATGGTGACGCAGGTTTCGACGTCATCGACCTGACCCAGGGCGGTGATGAGCAGCGTCGAGGGAATGGCGACGGTCTTCCGTATCGACTGAAAAGAGTCAGACTCTGACGTCGCAAGCGGGTCAGCCCCTTTTGAGTTGACCTCGTAGCTGAATTCGTTGTTGAGGCTGTCTTTGCCGCTGACGAAAGGTGTGCCAAATGCAACAGCGATGTCCTGGCAGGCGACGGCGGCGCGGACGAGGGTGCCGAGGGTCTCGGGGCGCTCGGTGTTGCCCCAACAGAAATTGTCGAGGATGGCGATGCGGTCCGGGTCGGCTCCCACGGCGACGCAATTGCGGACGGCTTCGTCGATGGCGGAGGCAGCCATCCAGTACGGATCAAGGTCCCCAAAGTGCGGATTGATGCCGCAGGCGATGACCAGGCCTCTGTTGGATGTCAGGTCGGGACGGACGACGGCGGCGTCAGACGGACCGTCGTTGTTGATGCCGACGAGTGGTTTGATGACGCTGCCGGCCTGGACCTCGTGGTCGTACTGTCGGATGATCCATTCTTTGCTGGCGACGTTGAGTGATCCGAGAATCTTCCTCAGGTCGTCGGTGTAGTCGGGCTTATTGTCGCCATCACGCTCCTCATTGTCGCCATCACGCTCCGCGTGATGAGCCTTCGAGTTTACATGTGATAACGCAGATGATGTTGCCGCAGCGGACGAGGCAGCGGTGTCTGAGGTGACAACAATTGTTGGTTGATGAGAGGTTGCACTTGAATGCTCCTCACGCGGAGCGTGAGGGCTACTTTGAATCGCATACACCGCTTCGCGAATCACGGGCGGGCGGCCGTCGTGGAGGAAGTGCATGCTGACTTCGCCGACCTTGTGTTCGCCGTATTTCAGAACCAGCTGCTTCGTGTCGGTGAACTTGCCGATGACGGTGGCTTCGACGCCTTCCGAAGCACACAGTGCTTCGAACTGAGGCCAATTCGCGGGCGGTACGGACAGGACCATGCGTTCCTGAGCTTCGGAGATCCAGATTTCAGTGTAAGACAGGCCGGAATACTTCAACGGGGCTCGATCCAGCCACACTTCGGCACCCGTGCTTTCACCCATTTCGCCCACGGCACTGCTGAAACCGCCGGCACCGCAGTCGGTGATGGCAGAGTAAAGATTCAAATCGCGAGCGGCGAGGATCACATCGACGACCATCTTTTCAGTGACCGGATTGCCGATCTGCACGGATCCACCGCTGATGTGTTCGCTTTCTTCGGTCAGTTCCACGGACGAGAACGTCGCGCCGTGAATTCCGTCACGTCCCGTACGTCCGCCGACGGCCACGATCAGGTCACCGGGGCTGACGAGTTTGTCACACTTATCGACAGGTATCATTGCCACGTTGCCGCAGTAAACCAACGGGTTGCCGAGATACCGGTCATCAAAACAGACAGCACCGTTGACCGTCGGAATGCCCATGCGGTTGCCGTAATCACGAACGCCGGCGACAACACCCTGCATCACGGCGAGTGGATGCAACACTCCGGGCGGAAGTTGATCAGCGGGATAATCCGGTCGTGCGAAACAGAAGACATCGGTGCTGCAAACCGGACGAGCCCCCAGGCCGGTTCCCAGCGGATCGCGGATGACTCCACCGAGCCCCGTATTGGCTCCGCCGTACGGTTCGATGGCGGACGGATGATTGTGGGTTTCGACTTTGATGCAGACATTCTGCTTATCGTCGAACCTGACGATGCCGGCATTGTCCTTAAACACGCTGACGCACCAGTCGTCCTTGCCGAGCGATTCACGAATCTGAACGGTGGCGGCAAAGATCGTTTCCTTCAACATGTTGTTGAAGTGCGTATCCCGGACGACTTTGCCGTCGCAGGTTTCGACGTAATGAATACGTCCGCCGAGTGTCTTGTGGGAACAGTGTTCGCTCCAGGTCTGAGCGACAGTTTCCAGCTCGATATCGGTAGGGTCTCGCCGGAGCGACCGGAAGTAGTCCTGCACGGTCTTCATTTCAGTGATACTCAGATACAGCTGGCCCTTCCTGCTGAGTTCCATCAGAGCCGCATCGTCCATGTCTCGAATGGCGACGGTGGTGAGTCGGAAATTGTATTCGCTTCCCAGCGTCAGGTCTTTGATCTGCAGCGGGCCAGTGACGACGTATTCAATGGCGTCGTTCGCGAGAACCTTTTTCGACAGGTGAGCGACTTTCGCCGTGTCCAGCTCGCCGGTCAGCCAATAGCGCCGGCAGGTGGCCACGTTGGTGACGCTGAAGTTCAGTCTCGTGAGCGCCTTTGCGGCGTTTTCAGCGACGCTGTCGGTGACGCCAGGGTGGAGCAGCACGTTGAGAAGCGAGGAGCGAGGAGCGAGGGGCGAGGAGTGAGTTGAAGGAAGTTCGTGGACATGGAATTGCTCGGTGACGGGATCGACGAGTAATTGCTCAGCGGCGCGCTGTGCGTCTTCGCGAGTCAGTTCGCCCTGAATCAGAAACGTGCGGGCTGATGTGACTGTGCTGAGTCCGCTGATCCCCTGGCTGAGAGCACTTGCGAGAATTCGCTGACCTTCGTAATCCTTTTCGCTGCCGATCGGCAGAATTTCGACTTCCCAGAGCATGAGATGATGCAATCCGTGTGAGGAGGTTTTCAGTAGGTCCTTTCTGCCGGAAAGAACTTTCGCTGGCAAGAACACCGGCGCGGACGAAGCAACGATGCGCGATTCGCTGCGGATCACCTGGTGTAAGGTCCCGCCCGGCAGGCAGAACTTACACAACGCACCATCGTCGCTCTGCGGCAGTATTTCAGGGCGGGAACTGGAGTACAAGAAACGGGCAGTGTGGATTCCTGAGAAGTGGACGTAACGACGTTTGGATCATCAAAACTGGTGAATTTCGGCGGAAATTTCCGCGTTGCTGTAAACGCGGCATTCTGGTATCACTCAGTCCTCTCTCAGCAGCAGTATGTGCCGAAACGGGCATCAAATTGTTGCGAAATCAGCAGCACACGACCTCGCGAAATTCTCGTTCGCCAGGGGCATTCCTTAACGAAAAGCGTTCAGCACGAGGCTGAAAGCGGTGGCCACGGAGTCGGCAGTGAGCACCAAGAAACGACATAGCCTGCGAGTTCTGTTCGTCGATGATGAACAGTCGATCGCAGATTTAATGCGGTCTGAACTCCCGCGAATGGGGCACAACGCCACGGTTCGCCAGTCGCCTGGTGCCGCCATTGAAGCCATTCAGAAAAACGTCTTTGACGCTGCCATTATTGACCTCAGAATGCCGGGCGGGAGTGGCTGGGACGTCATCGACTATCTGCGTGAGCATTCTCCGGAGACGGTTTCGGTGATCAGCACGGGACATGGTGATCGCGATGATGCGATTCGCGCGATTCGCATGGGAGCTTACGACTTTCTGCCGAAACCTGTATCACTGTTCGAAATCATCAATGTGCTTGATCGCATTGGCGAAAAAAAAGCACTTCAGAATAAGACGATTGCCCTGGAGAGCCGATTGCAGCGTGTCGAAGGTCGGTCAGATCTGATCGGCACGTCCGGGCCCATGATGCGGGTTCGCAAGCTCATTGACAAGATCGCACCCACGGATTCTGCGGTGTTGATTCTGGGTGAAACCGGAACTGGCAAGGAAATGGTGGCTCGACGCGTTCACGAACAGAGTGAGCGACGCAACGAGCCGTTTGTCGCAGTCAACTGTGGGGCGATTCCGGAAAATCTCGTTGAGAGTGAATTCTTCGGTCATCGCAAGGGTTCGTTTACGGGAGCCGATGCCAACCGCGCGGGACTGTTTGAAGTTGCGAATGGCGGAACCCTGTTTCTGGATGAGTTAGGTGAACTCGACAAATCCATGCAGGTCAAACTGCTGCGATTTCTGGAATCCGGTGAAGTGCGGCGCGTGGGTGACAACGAGCCGTTTCATGTCGATGTTCGCATTGTCTGTGCGACCAACCGCGAGCTGCAGCAGATGGTGGCTGAAGGTTCGTTTCGCGAAGACCTGTACTTCCGAGTCAACACGTTTGAAATCTATCTGCCGCCTTTGCGGGAACGCATGGATGATATTCCAACATTGGCCATGCA
Organism: Candidatus Kuenenia sp.; assembly: GCA_043754375.1. Taxonomy (GTDB): domain Bacteria; phylum Planctomycetota; class Planctomycetia; order Planctomycetales; family Planctomycetaceae; genus SXXK01. Next base: position 4,693 of record JAYUVA010000440.1, read on the forward strand.
CCTCATCGCTCGACATCTGAAGCGTGACAGTATCTCCCCCGCCATGCTTCCACCAGACACCGTGAAGTTGCTGCAGGCCCACCACTGGTCGGGCAACGTTCGTGAATTGGCAAACGTCCTGGAACATTCGGTCATTTTGTCTGACGGAGTGACGATACGTCCTGAAGATCTGCCCAGGAGTATCAATCGGGCCGTTGCAGCGGCGGTCGGGGCACCCCCGGATTCGCCCTCGATCGCGATGGTCGCTAAAAGTCCAGTTTTCACCAGCGAGCCCAGGACTCTGCGGGAGATGGAAGAACTCATGATCCTGCGGGTACTTGACAAGTACCACGGTGACAAGCCACAGGCCGCGAAAGAACTGGGCATTGCCTTGAAGACCCTCTACAACCGCCTGAGCCAGATGGGCTCACAACGCGACGCCGGTTAGTAAATTCGTGTATACTGCGCGCGGTCATGAGTGAGACAATTGGTGAGCGGCATGCGTCAGCTTGCCGGTACAAAACGAGGTACTGAAGGGCTCACGCCGCTCCGCTCGCCGGACTCATTTCCGGCCGTGCGGAGTTTAACCGCGTGGGCAACGCCCCGCGCGTGGGAATTCCGCCAGCAGGCCGTGGCAAGCGCGGCCCGCTGGGCACGCGGTTCAACGAACCAAACTGGCGATTCTGGCACATCACTTGCACCTCAGTTGCTGGATGGCAACGCTGCCGTTTGGGCAGTGAGCCGAATCCAGCGAGGTATCACAATGTTTTTCGACCTGAAGTACATACTGATTGTCCTGATTCCCGGTCTGATTATGTCCGGGGTTGCAAGCATGCTGGTGAAATCAGCATTCAACAAGTACTCCAAAATTGGCACTCGACGAGGCTACACGGGGGCTCAGGCCGCCAAGGTTCTGATGGAAAATGCGGGGATTCACGATGTGCGCATTGTGCCCACAAATGGATTCCTCAGCGACCATTACAATCCGTCCACAAAGACGCTGGCATTGTCGGAACAGGTTTATGGCAGTCAGTCCGTGGCCGCGATCGGTGTCGCGTGTCATGAAGCTGGACATGCCATTCAGCACGCTCACGGTTACGTTCCGCTGGGGCTGAGATCTGCGATCGTACCGGTCGTCACTTTCGGAGCGCCGTTGTCCAATACCCTGCTGATGCTGGGAATAATCCTGAGTGTGAGGCCGCTGCTGATTCTGGGCATCATAGCGTTTTCGCTGGTCGTCGTGTTTCAGCTGATCACATTGCCGGTCGAATTCAATGCCAGCTCTCGTGCAAAGCGGCTCTGCGTGGAAGCCGGGATCATTGGTGATGATGAACGAGTCGGTGTCGATCGCGTCCTGAACGCAGCTGCGCTGACATATGTTGCAGCTTTTGTCAGCAGCCTGCTGACGCTGCTGTATTATCTCTGGCGAGCGGGACTGCTCGGCGGTCGGCGTGACTAGGCCTTCCTTAAACGTGCTTTGATGCGTGCCACTGGCTCTGCCAGTGTTCTCCATATGCATGAAACACTGGCACAGCCAGTGGCACACAACCCATCAATACAGCACTGACAGAGCACTAATCGATTTCTGCCTGCTGGCGACTGTGCAGAAGTGCGTCATTGTCGGCATCAGTTCTGGCAAGGTCCCACGATTTCCAGCGGCCTGCGACGTGGCCGCCAATCAATCCGACAAAGTATCCTCCCGGAACGGCCCCGGAGATGGCGTTGCCGACGTATGTGCCGTAGGCAGGGTACAGGATTTCGTAGGCTTCCTGTCGGGCTTGAAGATCGCCCGTCGTCATCACATAGCCAAGTGCGTCGTTCGTGGCGGTTGCTTCCTGATAGAGCCGCACGAGCGGCAGAAAGTATACCGCGGCGTATGTGCCTTTCCACTTTCGACGTGCGTAATCTTTCGCGTGGCCAGCTTCGTGAAGAGCCAGCGCGGGCACGTTGGAATATAGATGAATCGTGTTTGAGTACGGATTGTAGTGATCGCTCCCGAACACTCGTCCGGGAAAAATTGTTTCGCCCAGTACAATCACCGCGCCGAAAGTATATCGCCAGCCGACGCCGACGGATTTGTTCGCAGCAAGACGCTTCCAGTCGTCCAGCGGACGATACTGATTGAGCCGCACCTTGACTGTCGAAAGTTCATTGTCGCTCAGATAAGCCTCAATGGCCGCTTCGGTCTGAGAATTGATTCGATGATTCTCAACACGCCGATCCAACAGGATAATTTTCCCAGGAATTCCCCAGACCCAGCCAAGGGAATCCACGACGACATTCGGCTTGCCGCGTTCGATCTGAGTCTGAGTGCGTGCTGCCAGGGCCTCCGACGTGTGATACGAATGAGCTGACCCTGAAATGTACGGTGTCGTCGCGCAGCCCGGAAGAGTCAGCATGCCGGCAACTACGACAATGCGGATCCATGTGATCGAATTGGCTAATCTGTTCAGCACGAAAACATCCGGCAAAATCCTGTGCTGTGTTAAGGTTTGGTACTCGGGTGGCCGGCGAATGGTAGTTCAATCTTCAGAATCGCAGCAACGGGAGTTCTGTCCGTCGCACCATCATGAATCGATGTCGAAGCGGATGTACCTGGACCGCCAGAATCGTGCAACAAAACAATGGCCCGCTTATTCACTGGGATTAAAGCATCTGGATTTCATTTGCCTACGCGCGCAATCGGGACGTTTTTCCCAGCCACGAAACAACCCAAAAAGCACAAAGAAAGCAAAACACGATCCATGA
>JAYUVA010000441.1:0-2882 GCA_043754375.1 Candidatus Kuenenia sp.
CGGCGTTCATCCGTCTGCCTTCAACATCCAAAAGTTCCGAACATCCGGGGCAACACTCCCAGCGCTATAATCTGTCCAGTTGGTTTACGCGACAGAGGACTCACAATGCAACTCAGTTCTGATGAAGCCTTCGATGTGCGGCATCATGGGATAATTCCGCTATAGACATCCACAAAATGCGCCGATCCAGAGTACAGAATCATTATTTGGCCTTGCCCGAAGAGTAACCACAACCATGAGCTTTAACCTGCGACGCAATTGGATTGTAAAATCACTACAAAACGGCACCTGTATTTTGCTCGCAGGATTACTTGCCGTGGGCTCCCCTGTGATGGCTGGTGAACCGGTTGAAATCCGTTCATCCGACGTCGCGTTGAATGCGGGCGGATTGCTGAAAGGCACAGTTCTCAATACCGCAGCTCAGCCGGTTGCCGGTGTTGCAGTCAGTATATTGCACAATGAAAAAACTGTGGCGAGCGTCCTGAGCAATGAAAAGGGCGAATTCGCAGTGAAGGGGCTCCGCAACGGGGCTCACGTGGTGAAGGTGGGAACCACACAGCAAATCGTGCGACTGTGGGGGTTGAATTCGGCTCCGCCAGCTGCGGTTGAGAACATTGCAATCGTGGTTGATGAAGCAGCCGTACGAGGACAATTGTTTGGCGGCGGCGGCGGCGGCGGCGGTGGTGGATTTGGTGGTGGTGGACTTAGTGGTGGTGGACTTGCTGCACTGGGTCTGCTCGGAGTTGTAACTGCAGTGTCGCTGGGAACGACGCTGGACAACAACGCAGATCCCGTCAGCCCGTAAGTCGCCATCCGTCAACTGATCAGACGAGCAAGTTCATCCGCAGCGGTCGCGTAGGTTCCGCTGACATCATTGACGTTATAGCGATCCTCAGGTTTCACAAACAGGCGACGGGATGGTTCTTCGGAATCGTCACCGTCGCTTTCGGTTTTTTCCGTTTGCGATTGACCGCAATCGGAAATCACCAGCAGAAACTGTTCCGTTCTTGCGCCTTTCCATCCGTCGCCGTGCAGCTTCAGCAGGCGATCCGGGCACACCTGAGGCGCACCACAGAGGAAGGCGAGGCTCCCTGGCGATGATGCCAATTGCTGACCGGAAGCAACCACACGTTCCGAAGAATCTGCGATCTGAGCCACGTCCGGCGGACTGGCTTCATCAGACGCACGGGCGCTGCCCAGGAATTTTTCAATCGTTGGCAGCAGATCAAAACTCCCAGCCAATGCCTGGACTCGGCATGCATGACCGACATGGGGTTGTATCCACAACGGCACATGGATCCGGTTCTCTGCGATTCCGGACTTCAAGGGTTCACGCACATCGCGATCATCGCCCGTACGAAAAGTCACCATCAGTACCGGACAATGACCTGGCTGCTCTGAATGAGACTGCAGACGTGTGAACACAGAATCAAGGATCGTCTTCGCCGCGTTTTCCGCTGACGCAAGACTCGCTTCCATCCAGACCAGATTCGCCAGAAACGTACGATCTGCATGTTCAGGCCCGTCGCCATCTGACGCAGTGACATCACGATTGCTGACGTCCAGACCGATGGCACTGTGCAGCGGCACACCGCAACGGCGCAACGACGACTCCATCGCACTACAGTCCTCATGATCCGTGATCGAAGCATCCTCGACCGTCAGACTCACGAGACTTACCGTCTGACCTGCCGCAATCATCACTTCCGCCAGCTTCCGGAACGCTGCCTCACCGCCAAAAACCTCGTCGGCTGAAATATTCCTTCGGACATCCTGCAGCAGAAACTGCTCAAAACATGTTGATTCCAGATCAAGCCGATCAAACGTGCCTTCGTTTCTCAGGCGAGCGGTGGGCGTCAGCCCTCCGGGACAATGTGGCTCCCGCGATTCCTCGGACGCAACATCCCCCGGATACCGATCAAAGATCAGCACCCAGACCGCAGGCGTCGTCGCAAAATTCTCCGTCATCATTGATCCAGCGTCAGAGGGTGCATTCGCCGATTTCGGTAGGTCCTGCTTGCCAAGCAGGACTTCGCGGCCACGCCGCGATCAGCGACCAGTCGCGGTCGAAAGAACGGCGACGTGGAGCGGATGTGCGTCCCACACCGGTTCGCCTTTCGGCGAAAGTCCTTTCCGGCAGAAAGGACCTACTTTAACAATCATCCGCGACTGCACCCAGCGTCAGACGCTGCGAATCGTTCACATTCAGGATGGGCGTTCGGGCTCGTAGCATCGCCAGGATACGGCATCGAAGCAAAAGTTGCTGCAGCACAGGAATCTAATCCCCGCTGAGCACCCTCGGGCGAGCGCTCGGACAGGAATGTCCAGGCGACAGGAATCTGGGTTATCGTCTGATCGAAAAATGATTGTCAGATTTGCAGCACAGCAGACTCGACAGTCGGCGTTTTGCGTGTTTGAATAAGCAGGCACTCCGCTCAAGCGCTATCCGCCAACCATTTAGCTGAGGTCTCGCCAATGACACGCCTTTCCATTTTTCTTTTCGCGACCGTGCTCGCGCTGATCGTGATCAATGCTCGATGGGGACAAGCCCACATCGAGGCTCGTACACCGTGACGGTTTTTCAATTGCCAAAATCGAATCGAAACTCCAAAATCCCAGCGTTGGCTTCAGCGACGGCATGACCGTCCCACACGGCCTGAGACTGTTCCAGCGTGAGCTGCGTGCCCTCGATGTGAGTCGTATGATGGGCTTCCAGCAGCAGTGCTCGCTGGCTCATCCGACGCACCCACTCATCCGACAACGTCGCCGCGTCCAGAAACCCACGAGCCCGCTCGATCTTCGTCAGATCGCGAGTGATGGCATTGGTGATTGTGAACGGCGGGTTCATGTCGGCGAGTTTTCGAAGCGTCGTTTGTTATTTT
>JAYUVA010000442.1:0-5573 GCA_043754375.1 Candidatus Kuenenia sp.
AGAAACAACCGACTTACCAGTCGTATCAACGGGTGTCGGAATCTGAGCCAGCTTCCAGACGTCACCGATCTGAATCAATTCGCCAATCGAAACCAGTTCGTATTTTTCACCATTCTGCACCGTCGCCATCGCGTTTTCGTACACGATAATATCTCTGGCGGCACCCAGTTCTTCGCCTGGAATCATGCCAGGGAGCGGTGCATCAAAACGCACCCAGACGCTGTTTTTGTTAAGCACTTTCGAATTTGCCAGCGACGCCTGAACTTTCTCCGGAACATCGCTGACGGCGTCCTGCAACTTTTTCGCCATCTCAGCTGGTAGTCGCAGCGATCGAATATCAGACTCGTTCAGCAGCACAGTGTTCAGCCGAGCCAGATCGCCACTCGTCATGGCTTCAACCGCGATGCGTGCGGCTTCCTGAGCGGACAGGATTTTCCAACTGTCGATACGACCGTCTTCATCTTCGTCCAGACCCCAGCGCGTGCCACCCCAGTTCATCCAGCGGTACTGATCAGGACGCATGTTCTTCTTCGTTTTTGCGTCACCATTCGTATCGACTTCGCGGTAAACTTCCAGACCCATGTGATAGTAGCGGAACATGTCCGGAACGCTGTCTCCGTTGGAATCTGTGAATCGCCGCAACACCTGACCAGCCCCGTTTGTGATGACGTAGCTGCCTTTTTCCAGTGCGAGGCTGCATTTTGCCAATTCGGCCGCGTCCGGGATGTCGTATTCGACGTCCTTCTGTGCAGGCTTGTATCTCTTGAGCAATTGTTCGGCCGTTGGTTTCTGAGCTTGAGCTTCTGCGGTCAAGGCTGATCCGAACGCGCAAACTGCTGCTGCCAGAATCATCATGGCCGATCGAAAACCAGCCCGCGCTCGCAACTGGCGAGAAGTCGTGATATGCATCCCTGATACTCCGTCCACTGGAAAAACGTCATCGAAGTTTGTGCCGTGTTCCGTTTCAAGAGGCTCCCACCTGCTTTCTGCGGCAACAATTGCCGAAGTGTAGGCAATTCTCCGGAATCAAGTCACCCCCGGTTTTTCCAGCGTTCTCTCTCGCCCAAAATTCGCGAGATTTCGGCATGGACCATCCAACATTTCCGCTGCCAAAAGTCTATTCCTCACGCGGCCATGAGTGACACGTTTTTGAAAACCTGAAAAGCGACATGTTCGAGGAGCGTTGTCATTTGCTTTCCGTGGCGTTGTTTTTCGTGCGTCTCATTCGGTTGTCCCCATTCGGTTGTCGCCCTGCGTCGCATGGAATGGACAACCGAATGGGGACAACCGAATGCACAAAATCGCCGGGAACACCGGGGCGGAATACTCGCCATCGGCTCTGGAAGTTGTTGCTTGGTTTCATGGTTCTCGTGATGTCCCGCATGGACAAGGACGATTCAGGATCCCTGACAGGACAGGATGCGCCGCATCGCACGCGGTTTTTTCAGCAGAAACCAGTCACGCGCAACACTGTCCACATTTGCATGTCAGGAGCCAACCGCGTAAAAAGTCATTGCACGCTAAGTACAGCTCCAAAGAGTCGAATCGTGGAGAATGAACATGACTGGTCGATCGACGGGAATTGTATTGTTCACATTGCTGCTGACCTCCGGTTCGCCGCAGGCTGACGATCTTCGCGAGCGTCTGAAAGATGAAAACGGAGTCCAGACGGATCTCTGGGTCTACAACGACATACCATCGGCGATGGTAGAAGCGCGGCGACTGAATAAGCCTTTGTTTGTGACGTTTCGTTGCGTCCCCTGCAAAGACTGTGCGGCGTTTGATGCCGACGTGGCGAACGGTAACGATCGAGTCAAAGCACTGGCGAAGGAAAAGTTTGTTTCTGTGCGGCAGGTGGAAATGAAGGGCGTCGATCTATCACTGTTTCAGTTTGACCACGACCTGAACTGGGCCGGAATGTTCATCAATGCAGACGGAGTTGTCTATGCCCGCTACGGAACACAAAGCGCCGAAGGATCTGATGCATATAACTCGATCGATGGCCTGATCAACACCATGAACCGCGTGTTGGAACTGCACGCAGATTACCCGAACAACAAGCAGGAGCTTGCAGGCAAGCGCGGTACGAAACCACGGAGCACGGCATTGGAAATGCCGGGACTCAGGAACCCGGCGAAGTACGCGCAGGAGACGACGCGCGGCAACTGCATTCACTGTCACAATATCCACGACGCCGAACACCAGCACGCCCTGGACACGGGAACGTATTCGCCCGAGATGCTCTGGAAGTACCCTCTGCCGGATAACATCGGTCTCAAGATTGATCGCAAGAGCGGCATTCAGGTTTCAGAGGTGATTGCTGATTCGGCAGCGGCTGCATCAGGTATCAAAGTCGGCGAAGACATCGTGCGGATGAACGGCCAGAGGATGACGTCGATCGCGGACATGCAGTGGGTCCTGCATCAACTGCCTAATACCGAGACGCATGTCACGATTGAAGGCAGCGAGTCCGGCATACATAAAGTGACACTGACCGCCGGATGGAAAAAAAATGATTTTTCCTGGCGAGGTTCGATGTGGAACGCTCCACCACGTCTGGAGGTCTGGTTGCCCGAAGTCACAGGTGACGCACTGGCAAAACTCGGCTTGCCGAAGTCAGACTCCGCTCTGGAAGCGCGCTGGATCAATAAGGAAGGTCGCGGCGGACAGCAGGCCTTCGCGGATGGACTTCGGGAAAGGGACATCATCATCGCCGCTGCCGGAGAGCCCATTCGCATGAATTCCCGCCAGTTTCAGTCGCACCTGAAGCTGAATTACAAAGTCGGCGATCAACTGCCGCTGACGATTCTCCGCGACGGTAAGAAGATTGAACTAAAAATCAAGTTCGTTGAGTAGGAGCTGGTCCTCTGTCATTCGTGTATTGATGTGTGCCACTGGCTCTGCCGGTGCTTTCTGCAAATGGGGAGCAATGGCAAAGCCAGTGGCACACAACCCATCAATGAATGCGTGACAGACCACTCGAAGTCCACCGGCATATCGTCGCGATTCCTCAACCGATCCCTTTTTCTCAACACACGATTCTCACGGAAAAAAAAGATGAAATACTCACTCCTGCCGTTGGTCACCATGCTGGTTCTGTTACCCGTCCCTTTGCTTGCTGACGTTCAAACAGCAGCGGAACAGAACATGTCCGTGCAGGCCACTGTGACCGTCAAAGCAACGCCCGAAGCGGCATGGGAACATTTGCTGAAGATCAGTACCTGGTGGAGTTCGGATCATACATGGTCGGGAGACGCGAAGAATCTGAAATTGAATGCTGTCCCAGGCGGCGGTTTTGATGAGTCGCTTCCTCGCAACGGCTTTGTGCGTCATATGCAGGTGATCTACTCGGACACTGGCAAGAAACTCAGAATGACCGGCCTACTCGCACCACTTGTCGATCAAGTGATCACAAAACAATTTACACGACTTAAAAAAATTGAAGGAACGCGCTGAAAGTCGAATTATCAAAACACTTGACGTGGGCTTCGCCCGCAACCCAAAGTAGCCATCACGCTCCGCCGTGATGAGCATCTGTCAATGGACATTCATCAACCCAGACAGTGTTCCACGATCCGGCCCTGCATGCGCTTAAGGACAACCAGCGTGGGGGCTCTATTCATGTGGCCCAGCTCAAGGCTCGTCACGGCGGAGCGTGACGGCTACTTTGCGATTGGCCCGTCACCGAGGCCGAACCGTGGTAAGGACGAAGTTGATGAACGAGAACAACCTCCACGAAATGCAGATTTCGCCCACGCCGCTGCTACTTCAAGGAACCGGAATCAATAATCTCGCCACCATCGATTGAGAACAAACTCATCAACGTCGAGGGATCATTGTCTCGAGACAGGAATCGGACTGATCCGTCCGCAAGGCCGACCGGGAAGCGTTTTGTTTCCGGCCCGATAACAGATCCGATCGGATCTGTTTCATCGATGACCAGATCATCAGGTTTTGTCCAGATCACGGCGTGCGATTCGTCAGCTTGTACCAGCCAGATCGTGTTACTCGTGCCATCCTTGATATCCTGAATTTTTACGGACGGCCCAACGCGGCCCATCGTACTGCGATTCGTCAGGGGAGCGACAAATCGCGTTGTGCCGGGCTTTGTGTTACCTCCGGCAGATCGAAAGACGGCAGGCATCTTTTCAATCAGCTTGCGATTGTGTTCGCTGTCCCAGGGTTCATCCAGATGAAACTCCTGATACAGTGCATACTGGTCGAGATAAGGCAGCACCATCACGCGCCAGCTCAGCAGTCGTTTCCCCTGCGGATCGACCAGAGACTGCGCCGGAAATGCGCCAAAGTTATCATGGAAATTGTGCATGGCCAGAGCCAGTTGCTTCATTGAGCCGGGGGCATCGCCGGCCGATTCTGCCCCCAGCAGCTTTCTGAGTGTTTCCAGCTTTCTGAGCGTGTCTACAACGGATGTCGTCGTCAACTGGACGGATTTTTCGACCGCGGTCACCTTCAATGGCGTGGCGTCAATTTCTGGATGCGAACTGCTGAGCCTGTTGGCAGATGTCACGAATTGATTTGCAGCGGCTGCAGATTTCATTTCAATTCGGAGCCGACCGGAAGTCGGAGGGAGTTCAGTCGAGAGCGCGATCCATTGAATGGACGATACATGAGTCGCCATTTCGACGGCGATTTTCGTGTAGGCTTCACCTTGAGTGCTTGCAAATGCCAGCATCATGCCCGCCATACTTGCGGCAAGATTGTCAGGACCAGCCAGTACGATTCCATGTGGCCCGTCAATCGCAGCCATTGCCTCCAAAAGCTGAGGCACGACATCTCCCGACTTGTCCCGCAAATTGCTGACCGCCTGCTTCGTCGTCCCGATCAGACACTCGCCGTCTTCTTCGAACACGGGGGCTGTTGCCGATGTCGGATTGATTGCCTGCAGCAGTACTGCGACGGCCCTGGGATTGAGGGTTGGAATGACGATCGACTCAGGACCTTTCATCAGGCCGGCAAGATCGCTGATCCAGTAGATTCGGTTCACCTTCAATTGCACCAGCGCGTCGCGCGTGGCTTTCACTTCTGCCAGGTTCGCCTGCGACGGCTGCCCGAGTTTCTCCTGAAATGCGGTAAACTGCTGCAGATCGATTTTTGAAATATCGATCCATCCGACCACGACCGATTGCGAATCGAGGTACTTCTCGATGCCATGATTTTTCGCCGGGCCTTGCGCTTGAACGCCAGGAATCAGCAGACAGCCGATTGCCATTGCGGCGAACAACGAACGAAATTCAGAGTAGTTCACGGGTATCTCCTCGAAGTGAATTGTGCGGATGAATGTTTCGTTTCAGTTTCAGCATCGGAGGTTGTGAAACCCCGTTGGGGTTCGGGGTCATCCCGATCTCGTGACCTGGGGTGCGCCGCAACGCGGCGACCCCAGGCTTTGTTGTGAAACCCTTTCAGGGTTGAAGCATACGATTTCCCTCAGAAAAAACCTTCTCGGCGTTGCCACCCACTGCCTCGGTGGAATCCTCGCCGTTGGCTCGGGTTAAACGAAAACGGCCGATGCTTCAGAGAAAAGTCCGAAGCCACCTTTGCCGAGTACTTTTTCG
>JAYUVA010000443.1:0-3130 GCA_043754375.1 Candidatus Kuenenia sp.
GGCCAATGAGTACATCGGGGAGGATGGGTACAGCAACATCTGGAAGACGCGCGTTACTTCCTTCTCGCTCGTGCCACAGGTTGACGACGACTGGTATGCCGTGACTGTCGGAGCCAACAATGTGCTGCGGTTCACCACGAGCACACCGGCTGATGGGCTCGGTGAATTCGTGAATCTTCTGGACCCGCATATTGAGTTGTACGACCCGGACGGATTGCTTGTCTCCATGGGCACAGTCCTGGGCGACGGTCGCAACGAACGGATTGAGTACCTTGCAACCGTCGCGGGCACCTACCGGGTTCGAGTCACGTCGGATGGCAGCACCCAGGGCGAATACTTCCTGAGTGCGACGGCCGACGCACCTCTGACGGCTATCGGAGTCAACGTGAGTGGAGTCCGTGGTCAACTGCTTGACGACGTGCTTGTAGCGAAGTTCAGCGATGCCGACCCCGGCAGCCTGCTCAGCGATTTCACGGCGACGATCCACTGGGGTGACGGCACGAGTTCGGTCGGCAGCATTGTGGCTGTTGGCGGCGGCAACTACATCGTCCGCGGCGATCACACTTACACTACGGACGGTTCGTTCGTGGTGAGTGTATTGATCCTGGATGTGCTGGGTTCCATGGCCAGCACGACGAGTACGGCAACGATCAGCGTTGTGGCCGTACAGATCGACTCCTGCGACCCGACTAAGACCGCGTTGGTTGTAGGTGGAACGCTCGGCAACGACGACATCCAATTTACGTCCCAGGGCAAGTCCGGAGACGTCAAGGTCATGCTGAACGGCGTGTCCCTCGGGACATTCCACTTCAGCGGTCGGCTCATCGCCTACGGCCAGGCGGGCGACGACAACATCCAGGTCGCTGGCGGGATCAGCAAATCCGCATGGCTGTACGGTGGTGATGGCAACGATCGCCTCAATGGCGGCAACGGTCCGAATGTCCTTGTGGGCGGCGCCAACAACGACCAGCTCACTGGTGGCAGCAATCGGGATCTGATGATCGGAGGCACTGGGGCCGATCGGATTGTTGGCAATGCGGGTGAAGACATTCTGATCGCCGGCACGACCTCTTACGACGCTTTGGATGCCGCACTGTGTGCCATCATGGACGAGTGGACCTCTGCGCGATCCTACGCCGCCCGCGTCGCCAATATCGGCGCCACTGGCAGCGGTACCCGACTGAACGGGAATTACTTCCTCAAATCTTCGGGCCCGGGCCAAACGGTGTTCGATGACGGTGATCAGGACACGCTGACCGGTTCCGCTGGGAACGATTGGTTCTTCGCCAATTACCTGGGTGGCGGCGTGCTGGACTTGTTGACTGATTTCTCCAATGGAGAAACCAGGAAAGACCTGTAGGAGCGTGTTCGTTTTCCGTGTCCGCCGGGAGACGATTCCGCGTCGTGCATGAGATCCTGAGCTGACTCGGCGAGCGGCATGCGTCAGCTTGCCGGTACATTGCAATTCCTGCACGACATGTTCTACTGATGTTGCTCGGTGCGTCCGAAGATTTCAGGCTGGCGAATCGTTGTGTCTGACAACGGCTTCGTCTCTCCGGGGTATCCCCGGGGGAATGACTTCTCTGGACACTTCGTCGCGTGAGGAGGCCGTACGCTTCACGTACAATTCCTCACGCCAACCCGGTTTGGCTGAATCACGGACGCAACTGAGCAAATTGCGGAATTAATCTGACGACTTTGAGCCTTCGGATTTCGTGGCAATGCACATGCTGGAATCCGATGCGCGTCGTCTGGCGGTCGCCTTGCTCGCGGGCAAGTTCGAAAAGGAAGCCGTGCTTCAGCGAACCATACCGCTCGTCTCTGGTTCCACGATCTGGTTGAAGCGACTGGTCAATCAACTGATCACACGCTTTGGCGAACAGAGACCGCGACTACGTGAACTTGTCACCTTTCTGATGCACAGTCGCAGTCTGGCGAATGCCTCTGAAAAGGAGGATTTTGGAATACAGGCCTATGGCGAATCGGCCGAGTTTTTACCATCGCCTGGGCTGTTCGAGAACGTCGGCGTACTGCAATTGCGGTCGGTTGGAGAAATTGGTGACTGGCTGGAGCTGGATGAAAATGAATTACTCTGGGTTCACCGACCTCGCCGACGATTGCCAAAATCTGTGCCTTTCGCCTCGACAGTCGCCTTGCGGGACTTGCCCGATCCGCGAGCGCGGACTACACAAGTTGATGTCGCAGCAATCGCGACTTTGGGATAGTCTTCGACGGGCAGTCGTCCGCTTCGCACGTGCAACGGAGTCTCTATGAACATTTCCACAGCAACAGAAATCCGTGGCGATGTCGGCGAGGCTCATGGTAAGAATCGCTACTGGAAAGTTGCCGGCTCCATCGTTCTGGCGATCGCTGCAGCCGTGACGCTGTGGCTGATGGGACAGCCGCTGTGGTGCAAGTGCGGTGGATGGTCGCCGTGGTGGTGGGATATCTGGTCATCGCATAACTCGCAGCATCTGATTGATCCATATACAGCCTCTCATGTCCTGCACGGCGTCATTTTTTGCGGCCTGTTTTTCTGGCTGCCCAGATCTGTTTCGCTCAACGTTCGATTTTTGACGGCCATTGTCCTGGAAGTCGGGTGGGAGATTCTTGAGAACTCACCGATCATCATCGAACGCTATCGAGCTGCCACGATCGCCACGGGATACTCAGGCGACTCGGTTATCAATGCTGTGGCCGACATTCTCGCCTGCGCGATCGGATATGCGATTGCGTTTCGGATGCGCGCAGCGAAGTCACTGATTTTGTTTTTCGCAACCGAACTGATTGTTCTGGTCTGCGTCCGTGACTGTTTGATCCTGAACGTTGTGATGCTGATCTATCCGATTGAGGCGATCAAGGTGTGGCAGCTCGCAAGTCTGTGAGCCCTCGAATCATCATACACTTCGCGCGGTCATGAGAAAGCCAATTGGCGAGCGGCATGCGTCAGCTCGCCGGTACAAGAACGCGATACCGGACTCATTTCCGGCCGCGTGGAGTATAGTACTCATTTCGCAGCAGGTTCAGGGGCATTCGGTCCAGCTGTCGTGCCTGTCGATTCGGTGGCCGGCGCAGAAGTTGCGGACTCCGGGACGGCAGATGGATTCGTTGCGGCCGGCGGCGTCACATC
>JAYUVA010000444.1:0-3276 GCA_043754375.1 Candidatus Kuenenia sp.
AGATTGCGTTCTATCGCCCGACCCTTATCGGCGTAATTGTACTTTCCGAACCACGGATCAAGAGGCTCGTCACTCGCAAGTCCAGCGCTGCTTTCGTCGCCGACAGAGTTCCGTGGATCGTCGAATTCATCATCTTCAACCCCATCATCTTCTTCATCAGCGTCGCTGTCGGCAGTCCTCTCCTCCACTGACTTTGACTTCGCACTGTGAGTCGATTGACCATTTGCGGAGCGCGATGATTTCATCGTGGCACATCCGGCAAGCGGGATTGCGATGAGGCAGACGGCAAGCAACAGTAAAGGCGATCGACTCATCGGAAATTCCTGCACAATGTTACGTCAATGAGTAGTGACGTGGCGGATAGTGAATGTCACACGTTCGCAACGTCGATCTCGACATCCGGAAGTCTAGTGCCCGATCAAACTGCGACCAGAGGACTTCATAGATCCCTTTGACATCCTCGTCATCTCGCCACGCATGGACAATGCTCAAATCAGCGTCGGTGGTACAATTGCATTCTCGCTTCGGCAGAATCTGCACGTCGGTGTGCTTGAACTGGCGCAGGCCAACTCGTCACGACAGCGTTACGGACAACAGTCTGCCATTCTGTGTTTTTCACAATCTCAATCATTCAATTAGCCAGGACGGGAATCGAACCCGTACGACCCGTTGGGGTCCCGGGATTTTAAGTCCCGTGCGTCTGCCTATTTCGCCACCTGGCCAGGTTTGCGGGGGAAGAGTACTGAAGATTCGTGCCGGAACAAACTGAAGCGACACATTTCCTTGCAGACTTGTTCGCGAACAGGAACCGGAAGATCTGGTTTATGGACGAGACATCGACCCGTTATCGGCTGTCGTGCCTGTAATTCCGACCGCCGTCAGTCTGCAGTGGTCGCTGTGCTCAGCGTCGCAGTCGGCACGGGTTTCAGCGATTGCAGCATCAGCATGATGGCTCCGGCAACAAGGCAACTGTCCGCAATGTTAAAAATCGGATAGTCGTAGTTGCCAAATTGAAAATGCAAAAAGTCGCGGACAGCCAGCGCGGGGGTTGTCGCATCCGGCGGTACGACTCCGTGCAGTCCCAGGCGATCGTAGAGATTGCCAAGCGTGCCACCGGAAACCATGGCGAGGGCAACCGTAGTCCACAGACTGGATGCGGCTCCGCAGAAGAACAGCCAGTAAATGATGCCGGCAAAGGCACCGATGCTGAGCACTGCGAACACCGGCGCCATCCCTTGGCCAAGGCCCCAGAGGGCACCATAATTCAGATTTGTCAGCAGATCAAACTTGAGCCATGAATCGATCAACATTCGGGAACGACCGTGCAACCCCAGCGACTGAAATGCCCATTCTTTGCTTCCCAGATCTGCTGTCAACGCCAAAATGGTGATCGCGGCATAGACAGGAATTCGATTTCCGGGCACAGTCGACTTCAATGGCTCAATTCCTTTTTCCGTTCACAATCAACGCAGTTTCGAGCATGTGGAATTGCCTGAAGCCGCGCCTTGGGGATTCTTGCTTTGGTTTCCGGAAGTCCCTGTTCCAGACACAGTTCACAAAGTCCAAAGCTGCCTTCATCGACCTTTTTCAAAGCATGCGAAATCTCTTCCAACACGCCCTGATCATTTTCGACCAGCTGCAACGAGAAATCCAGATCCCAGGCGTCGGAACCCATTTCGGCCATATGATTGGACGATCGCTGGTCGCTGCCCGATTCCGAATTCGAAAATGCCTCTTCCTGTAATTGCTCGACATCGCCTCGAAGGCGTGCCTGCAGCATTCGGAGCAACATCCGAAAACTTTTCAGTTCTTCCGGCTTCATTTTGTCAAAATCCCGCGAGTTATGGCAAGAGCGGTTCAGGAAGCTGACAGCCTCCCGGAGTGTGCGGAATTATTGGAAGCCCGTGTTTGAGCGTCAAGGAATGGATCAACTCCCTGCGAAAACGGAACCAAAAGTGATAGAATTGATGGAGTAATCGTCAGAATCATGCCGTTTCACCTGGAAATGTGAATTTTCCGCGCAGGCCGTTCACACCGTGATTTGCTCAGGCGCGTCGTCACGGGACCGCTGTGCCGTGCAAAACGGATGTTCGACTGGCACATGTCAATTTCGAACTATCTTCCCTTCAGGAACTCCAGCACGTCCGCCATTTGTTCGACCGTGACATCACGTTCGACGCCTTCGGGCATGAGGGATTTGTTGGTCGTTTTGAGGTCTTCGATCTCGGTACGCAGGATGGTTTGTTCGCGGCCTTCGGGTTGGCGGAGAGTGACGGAACGCATTGACTCCGCGATCATCAGGCCGTTAAACAAACGACCATCGGTCGTGACAACAATGTATTCGGTGAACTGCGGATCAACTCGGCGATTCGGATCCAGAATATCGTACAGGAGCGCATCTCGCGCCCGGGCTCGCGTGTCGCTGATATCGGGGCCGACGTTGTGGCCGACGCCACCGATACGGTGACACTTGCTGCACGTTTTTTCGTACACCACCGCGCCGCGTGCGACGTCGCCCTTCATATCCAGTGCCTTTGCGTACTGATCGGCGACTTCTTTCCGATTGGCCGACACGGTGCCGCCAAAGAGCTGAATCGCTGACGCGCGAATGGTTTCATCCGGGTGCTTGAGCAAAATCAATCGTTGATCGATCGATACGACTGACGAAGAGATCACACCAGCGGCCATCTGCTGCAGCAGCGAGTTGACGCTTTCCTTTCGCAACAGGAGCAGGTCGAGCGCAGCGGAACGAGTCTGAGGCCTCAGTTGATCCCAATGCAACAGCACAATTTCTGACAACTCCGCGCGACCACTGCGGCGCGCGGCTTCGATGGCGGCCTGCTGGCAATCAGTGGATTCAGCGGGCTGCAACAACGTTTGCAATGCGTTGGTGAGTGCCTGCGGCGGCAGGTGCGACATCAAACCCATTGCAGCGATGCGATCCGCATCGCTGTGTTTGGGATCAATGGCGGTTGCCGCTGCCAGTTGAACAACGTTTTCCGCCGCTGGCATTGATTCCTCCAAAGACTCCGGCGGAGACTGCAGCAACGCCGCGAGATTCTTCGGAATGTCCTCGTTCTGACAGCGTGGCAATCCGTCAGCCAGTCCGATGACGAGTGCAGTCTGCCACCACAGTCCGGATTCTGTGCCGCGACCAATCAGCATGGCGGTCTTCTGAAGCTGTGCGACCTCACCCCGCACAGCGACGTTTACGGCGAGGCTCTTCAGAAACTCAGCCCGCCCGGCAATATCGGTCGCTGCTCCACTCAACTGCAC
>JAYUVA010000445.1:0-2707 GCA_043754375.1 Candidatus Kuenenia sp.
ACTGAAGCGATCTCGTCCGCTTTGAATTTCATTGAGTGCTTTCTCCACCAGACGACCCTTCAGCTCTTTGAGCCGGGATCGCAGGGATGAATCATAAACCGTATCACCAACCTGCAGGATCATGCCGCCGATCAACGACGCATCAACAGATTCCTGCAACAGGGCTTCAAACCCCAATTCTCGCTGTAATTTCTCACGAATCTGAGATCGCGAGCTTTCAGAAAGTGGCCTGGCACTCCGCACACGAACACGCCGCTTTCCAACGGCCTCTTCCTGTAACCGACCAAGCACACACTGAATCATCGGCAGCATCGCAATTCGACCGTGCCGTATCAAAACCCGCAGAAAGTTAGCAAAAAACTCCGACGATTTTGGAGCGATCACTCGATCCACAATCCCCAACTTGTCGTCACGCCCGACAGAGTCAGACAGCAGCAAATCTTCGAATTCCGGGAACGCCACAAGCACGTCATCTACGAGTGAATTGAGTTCGACTTCCGGAGCCGACACGCCATTCTGAACCGCTGAAGCCATGTACGAACGAGCGTACATCGTAGCAACGGCCAATGCACCCGGGTCTTCCAGGACACTGTCAGGACGATGTTTCACATTCTTGTCAGACATCACGAACCTCGAACACCCTGGCGAGCGGTGGGCATCAGCCCTCCGGTACTTCAAAAATCAATACTTCCAGCACTGTCCGGCGAGTGGCCGAACCTTTGCTCACCTGTCTGTCACCACGATTTAAGTCATGGGAGCAAGCCATGAACTGCCAAAAATCAACGCGAGATTTTCGACAACGCTTCACCCACCAGTCGATCCTGATCCACATCCTGCAACGCACGTCCAAGCACATGCTCCGTTGCCCGCAAAATCTGCGAATTCATCTGCGTGAACACTTCCGTCAAAGCAGTATCCTTTGCCTGTCGAATATCGTCCTTCGCACGATCGCGGATCGCTTCCACTTCTCGCTGCGCGTCGGCCTTCAGATCCTGACTTGTGCGTTCTGCATCCCGCCGTGCCTCTGCCACCATGGCCTGCACTGTCTGTTCAGCCGCCTTCAGCTTCTGATCGTACTCAGCCAGCAATGCGTGCGATTTACGGCGGCCTTCTTCGGCATCAGAAATTGCCTTGAGAATCCCGGCCTCGCGCTTGTCAAGCCCTTCGATCATCGGAGCCCATGCGAACTTCTTCAGAACGAACAGGAACAGCACAAACACCACGAGAGACCAGAGCGCCAGATCCAGCTTAAAACCAATAGGCACGCCGATCTCTGCATGATCATTCTGCGAAGGCCCATCATCAGAGGTCTCCGATTCTGCCACAGCCGCCGTCTTGTGTACTTCGACGGCAAACCCAGGTTGCGCCGAGCCAATCGTCAGAGTCAGAATGCAAAGCATCTGAAGAATCGAATGAGCAGCCGGTTTCAACATGACCACACCGTTTGAAACAAGAACAGAAAGCAGGTTTGCAACCCGTCGGAATGCCAGGATCAAGGACGACCAATCGATCAGATCATACAGACGATCAGAGCGAAGAAGGTAGCACCTTCGATCAAAGCGGCAGCCACGATCATCGCACCGCGAATGTCCCCGGCAACTTCCGGCTGACGCGCCATGCTCTCAACAGCGGCTGCACCAATCTTGCCGATTCCCAGTCCGGCACCCAGCAAAATGATCCCGGCGCCGAAGGCTCCGGAAAACGAGACGGCAGATGGCTGGACAGCTTGGTCCTGTGCCATCGCAGGCACCGAAAGTGCAACGAACGCTGCAACGACCAAAAACGCATACTTCACAAATTGACTCACGAGAAACTCCTCTTGGAACAGTTTTGTCGTACTAAACAGCTTATTGGAAAGGTCAAGCCCGCAACCATTTGCGGACGAATTTCAAATAACCGGACCTGGAAACGGGGTCAGGAACCAATAGTGCGCAGCACCCTTCGGGCCATTTGGCTATTGGTTCCTGACCCCTTTTCCAAGCCTTGACAGAGAACTAGTGCTTGCTAACCGCCCCGGCAATAAAGATCGTTGCAAGGAAGGCAAATACATAAGCCTGCAGGAACGCCACAAATAATTCCAGGCAGCCAATGAAGATCTGCCCAATGACGCTCCCAAAGGTTATCAGGCCCCACATCGCGACATTCTGATGCGCTGCAGCGGCAATGAATCCCAGAATCACAGCAATCACCGTGTGCCCGCCCATGATATTGGCAAACAATCGAACGGCCAACACGCTGTGCTTAATGAAAAACCCAAAAATCTCGATCGCGAAAATTCCGTACGACAGTACGCTGCCAAACGCACCCGGAACACCCGTATCGGGCATCATATTCTGGAAGAAACCGCTGGGCCCCATCGCCCGAAAACCGTAAATCACCGTCGCCGCAAACGCTGAAACGGCAAGCACTCCGGTGACATTGATACTTCCAGTCGCTGAACCGAGCCACGGGATCGCTCCCAGCAGATTGCAGACCAGCACATAAAAGAAACAACTCCAGATAAACGGGAGATACTGATCCGCCGGATGCGTATAACTGTTGACGTTTGCAGGGGCGTAGACATGTGCTTCACCACTTTGGTTGCCGTGAGTATCAACGTGCAAATTGTCGTGGTGATCTTCGTGATGGCCGTGTGTATGGTCGCCGATTGTGGGGCGGACAACTTCATCGCGAATAAACAGGGCAATCGCTTCCCAGAAATTCCAGA
>JAYUVA010000446.1:0-3020 GCA_043754375.1 Candidatus Kuenenia sp.
TATTGAAGAGAAAGCGTTGTTGTTTGATCCGCTGCGATGCACGGCCTTACCCAAAGCTGGTGATACATCGATCATCGTGACGGATCCTGCAGATGTGACGCTGATTGCGGAGACGGAACGCTGGAAGACGGCAACACCGTTCGTCGTTGCCAACCCATCCGCGTTCGCTCCACGAATGTTTCTGCTGCAGCAGCGGATGGAAGCTCAGAACGCCGCGACGATGTACGAAGAACTGGCAGGTGGCACCAGTGAAATTCGTCCGCTGGTGCAGCGACTTTCGGCAGCACTTGGAGCCACATGGCCAGCCGAGACATTCAAAGTCTGGGAAATGCCGGAACAACAAATTGCAGCAGCGGCAGCGTTGAGCGAACAACAGAAGGAGGAATATACGCTGCTGATGAGGCCGCTTGACAGCCCGTTCGAGCGGGAATCCATCAGCGTAGGGGATGCGTTGGATGAAGCCGGTATCAATCAGGAAGAACTGACCGACGAACAGCGCCTGCAACGGCGCATTATGGCTCTGGAAGAACGCTGGTCGCGTGTTGGAGCCTCCAGTGATGAACTCTTCGGCAAACCTTCGAAGCATTTGCTGCAAGCTCGTGTGGCTCAGATTTCCGGGTCACTGGATGTCGGAATGATTCAGGAATTGCAGCAGATTCGGCAGGCCAGTATGCAGACGGTGATCGAAGTGGAAGTGCCGGTCGATGGCAAGCGCGTCAGTCGCAATGCAATTCCACTACCGGATATGATCAGGACCGTGCAGCAGAGCGCACTGGGCGACACACTCTATTGGACCTCCATGCTGCAGTTGTCCCGAAATGACTTTGGTGTTGCGATATCCACATTACGTAACTACCGAATTCAGTATCCGGACGGTCCGACGGCGTTTTCGTCGATGATGAACGAAGCCGATGCACTCATCGCACAGGCCAATATCGCCGACGCGATCGCGATTCTTAAGCAGGCTGATGTCGAGCAAAACCCCGAACAGGTCCGCGCCCGTTGGTGGCTGACACGCCTCGAAGCGGCGAAGTAAAACCGATTGAGAAAATGTCCGGCGAGCGGCATGCGTCAGCTTGCCGGTACGATGCAATTCCAGGCATTTGGCTGGTCGCGTCAGAATCACAGCGTACCAGTGGACCGCTTCGGACTCTTTGTTTTGTCTGGTCAGCCGAGGCGGAGGTCTGTTCGGTTTGCGAATTCGTCGAATGTCTGATTCACTCCCGGCCTGTTCGCCCGAGATGCACTCATGCTGATCTTGTTCATCATTGTCATGACTTTACTGGTTACAATGATTCCATGGTTCATGCATCATGGGCTGTTTTTCTCGGCGAGAAGCAGGCCGCACAAAAAGTTCAACTTTTACCGGAAAGCTTTGCAGCGGTCACCAGACAGTGAAGATACCGTCGCTCCTGTTTTTGACTTTGACATCGACGCATTCGACGGCAAGGGTGGCGCAGCTAAACCTTTCAAGCCGCCTAATGAAAATTGCGGCGGACAAAAAGATCCACCCGAGTCGCGTTCCGTGCCGGATTGACATGGATCATCGCTGGCCGCAACCGGGTGATCTTTAGAGTTCAGGCTCAGATTTGATCGTTCCCACATTTTCTCGTACTCGTACTCAGTGAAACGGTACTCGTACTCGAAAGGATGATGAACGAACCGGTTCTTCGCGATTGCTCGCGGCTCTGCTTTGGAATGCGCCTCGCTCCACAATACCCTATTCTCGCTCGAGGCAATCGCCGGCGAAACCAATCATGTTGGTAGATCCACTTTGAATCGCATCGTGCATGCTGTCTCCTCTGGATTTGGGTTCGGATTTTGCGAGGCGGAGTCCAACGTTTCGAAACCGCTCACCATCACTTTTCCAGTGACCGTACCAGCATTGTCAGTGCCTGCCAGAGGTTGGCCTGCGTCCACAGCAGTGGCGTAATGTCGTTTGGAATCCATGCGCCTTTTTCGCAGAAGTATGATTCCGGGCAGCGATACTGCGGAAACCGACTTCCGGCCGGCGTCAATTGCGACAACGTTCGACGAGTTGCCTCAATCTGTCGTTGCAGCGAAGCGGAATTTCCATCGACGAGATACCGTTGTCCGTGAATGCAGGCGATGATCGGATCGAAAATGCACCATTGAGCTTCCATGCCCGGCTGCAGCAGCTTATCTCGTGCATCCAGGTTATCGCTGAAATCTGCTGTCCGCGCTTCCGCAGACATCAACGTCCGGTAGTCTGCACACCAATAGGAATCACCCGGATAGCGACGAATGCCGTACGGTCCCTGCAAATGCATCTTCACATCGGCGAGGATCTTGTCTTCAAGGGTTCGATCGCGCAGTACGTTGAGCGGATAAATCAGAAACAGCAACGCAGCATCATAGCGGCGATTCTGCAGGGGATCAGGCTGGATACATTCTGCAGGAAGAATTTCGTGAAGAGCCTTGCGACACTTGATCAAGAGGCCATCGACATCCATGACCGTAATGGGATGACTTACGTTCGCCAGATGTGCGGAAACAGCGGTCTGCTGCATCAGTTCCTGCAGTAACGACAGCCCAGCCACGACACAGCCAATGCTGGAAGCCGCAACTTTGCGTGCTTCTTCCCAATGGCCACTGTCTTCATCCTGCCAGACTTCGACGACTTGCCAGAATCGCACCAATTGAGCCATCAGCGCCCAGTCAACGGCATCTATCGCCAGATCACCGCGAATGATGAGCTGACATGAAAGCCACAGAAAGTATCCCAGCGCGTCGTTCTGAGCGTGCGACCATTTTTCCGTATTCTCGGTCAGATGCGTGCCGTCGAAACGAATATGAGGCCGATGCATGGGATCCGACGGATCCACATTTCCGTCAATGATTTCGGTAAATCGATGGCGGTATTTGGCAAAGAACGCAGTCAGCGACTGAACGCACGCGCTAGGAATTGAAGCATCGTTCAGCACTGCCAGATGAGCCCACGCGATCTGAATGTTGTCGCGAACCCAGACGTTGTGGTATCCCGACAACTCAAAGTCGCC
>JAYUVA010000447.1:0-6124 GCA_043754375.1 Candidatus Kuenenia sp.
GTTCCATCAGTTCAAATGACGGGCTTTCCCGAGGATCATCGACGTCTTTCTTGTAGGCCATTCCCAGCAGACAAATTTTGCTGCCTTTGATCGGTTTGCCCTGGTTATTCAGAAATTCTGACAGACGCCCGATCACGTAACGCGGCATTCCCGAATTCACTTCACCTGCGAGTTCGATGAAACGCGTATTCATGCCCTGCATCCGAGCCAGCCAGCTCAGATAGAACGGATCAATCGGGATGCAATGCCCACCCAGCCCGGGTCCCGGATAAAACGCCTGAAATCCAAATGGCTTCGTCTTGGCTGCATCGACCACCTGCCAGATATCGATTCCCATGCGATCAAACAGCGTCTTCAGCTCATTGACGAGCGCGATATTGACGGCGCGGTAGGTGTTTTCGAGGATCTTACAAGCCTCCGCGATTTCGGCATTGGCCACTCGGATGACTTTGACAATCGCATGGCCATAAAGTGCACAGGCAAGTTCGCTGCTCTGCTCATCGATCCCGCCGACGACTTTTGGAATGCCTGCGGCCGTATAGTCGGGATTGCCCGGGTCTTCACGTTCCGGACTAAAGGCGACGAACACATCGCGACTGCAGACAAGGCCGGAAGGATTGCGATTCAGAATTGGCACCATCACGTCGCGCGTGGTGGTCGGATAGGTCGTGCTTTCCAGAATCACCAGCTGACCGGGTCGCAGCACGGCGGCGATGGCCTCAGCGGTCGATTCGATGTATTGCAGGTCCGGATCGCGGCTGGCGCTGAGCGGTGTGGGCACACAGATCATCAGTGCGTCGGCTTCGGCCAGGCGGCTCATGTCATTTGTCGGATCCAGCATGCCGCGTTGAATCCAGTCGGCGACTTTCTCCGACGCCAGGTGCTTGATGTAGCTGCGCCCCTGCTTGAGCATCCGGACTTTTTCGGCATCCACATCAAATCCCAGGCAATGGAATCCAGCATTCGTAAACGCGCTGATCAGCGGCAGGCCAACGTAGCCCAGGCCAATGATTCCGATTTTTGCCGTCTTGTCGGCGATCTTCCCGGCAAGCTGTGAGGCCAGTTTTTCAGTTGTCGCAGCGGTCATGGATTGTCGATTCCAGAGTTTTCGAGACAGTGACTAAGTACGTTCGGCGTCGGTCGTGCAGATGGTGAACGATGACCAGTACGCAAAAAAGCATGAAGTTGCTAAATGCAGGGAAGAATGGATTTTCAGGGCCATCTGTATCCAATCTCCGGTGAAACGTCTCAAGAACGACAGAGAAGCCTTGTCGAAAGCCGGTTTTCTGTGGAGGATCAACGTATGGACTGGCAGACTTCTACAACTTTGATAGTTTTTGCAATCGCTGCGGGCATCCTGCTCAGACGAATCGGTTACTTCTTACGTTCTGGTAAGACTGGCAGTTGTGGGTCTTGTGCCGGATGCGGAGATTCAGCAAAAGACAAGGTCGAAATGCAGTTGGTGCCGTTGAGAACGAGCATCACTCGGACGAAATTGACCGCGAATTCTCGTGATACATCCGATGTTGGGGCTGAGAAAACCGGCTGATTCCCGGCATTTCGCGGTATGAAGTGATTCCCGACATTGATCGGCGAATCTGTTGTCGGTACGCTGTCCCGTTCCCCGCAAAACGGCGTACTGCCGCGCGGGAGTTTTCTCTGCACGCAGCCGCTTCTCAGCGGGTCTTGCCTGTCAGATCCGTGCTCTGCGTCTGAAAAGGCGTTAGTTGTCCGGAAAAAGGTGACGGTCTCTTCGCGCGTGTCGAAGTGATGGTGTGGAGCACAGAGGTTTCTTTTGGAGTTTTCAGGGACAATGGGTCGTTACACAGGTCCGAAGGGCCGCATCAATCGCCGTCTGGGAATGAACGTTTACGAGAGCTCCGGAGCGATCAAAGCTTCGGAAAAGAAAGAATTTCCTCCTGGAATGCACAAGCGCCGGAAGAAGCCGACCACCTACGGTGCCGCTCTCGCAGAAAAACAGAAAATCAAGTTCTACTACGGACTGCGAGATCGTCAGTTGTTTCGCTACTTTGATATCGCCAAGCGAACCACAGGCAACACCGGTTCGACTCTGCTGATCCTGTGTGAACGCCGCCTGGACAACGTTGTTCGCCGCGCTGGATTCACATTGACGCGTCCTCAGGCACGTCAGGGGATCGTCCATCGGCACTTCCAGTTGAACGGCAAGACTGTCAACAAGCCCGGCATCATGGTGAAGCCTGGCGATGTGATTACGCTTCGAAACCGCCCGAACATTCGCGCGATGTACAACGCCGTCGGTGAGTCCTCGTCCGGCACATCTGCCGAATGGATCAACTTCGACAAGGCTTCCATGAGAGCCATCGTCACCACACTGCCAACCATTGATGATGTGATGCTCAAGGTCGAAGTCGGTCAGGTCGTCGTGTTCATGTCACGCTGATCGGCGACTTTGCTGTCTGCAAAACTCAAAAGGCCGACGAGCAATCGTCGGCCTTTGTTATTCGCTACGCATGATTCGATTGCCAGGCCATCGATCCAGATTGTCAGCGGCGGGGCACCCCACGAATCGAATGCCAAAGACACGGCACGCAGCCTGGCAGGAAGATCACCGTTTCGTTGCCATCGCTCGTTACCCTGCAACGGGATCTCGAACGGACGCCAGCCCTCACGCGCTTCGTTATTGTCCGCTTCACGCATCAGATCACGACCGGGCTTCGGCTCGATCAGCAGCGCTCGTCCCCATCACCATGCCGCACAATGAATGGACCACCCAGCCAGAAACCATAGCTGCAATGGTTGGCCTTGTTTTTCACAAAGACATTCCGAGGTGCCCGACAGCCATGCACCGTTGCCATCAATCGTGACCCCGGATGCCCGAACGACAATCGCTTCATATGTCACACCGGGATCGAGCGTGATGTCTGATGTGACCTCCAGCACGGCACGTCCCACAATCTTCTTTGCGGACTCATCCGCAACGGTCACAGATGTCGGGCAAAACAGCAGGCATAAACAGACGTTCGACGGAAGTCACCAATTCATTGACGGTATCTCATATGGCCGGACGGGAGGAGTGAATTCTCTGCTATTGTGTATCAGTCAGATGGAGATTCCAAGATCACTCTGCATTTCGCAGCCAGTTTTTTGTTTCCTTGCCCATAGCCGCATTCCTTGTTTGGAGGTAAAATCCTTGCATGAGCATCACATCCAAACTCACTGCGAAAAACCAGACGACAATTCCCAAGGCCGTGGTTGAGGCCCTGCAAATCAAGCCCTCATCATTGTTGCTGTATGAAATCGAACCTGACGGTCGCGTCGTTCTCAGCGCCAAGTCGGCCACCTTTGAAGAGCTTGTGGGCACCTTTCCGGCGAAACGCCCGCGAAAGCCGGTCTCGGATGAACAGATTCAGGCGGCCACTCGCTCCGGAGCTTCTCGTCGATTCCGAAAGGCGAAATCGTGATCGGGCTGGATACCAACGTGCTCGTCCGCTATCTGACTCTTGCCAAACGCCACGGCAAATTCGCGTTCGTCCCCAAAGACTGACAGACTCTGTGGGCCTTGAGTTATCTCGTTGGTTCCATCCGGAGGTCACAAGGCCGGTCAGGCGTCATCGGGAATGGCACGAGACATTACAGGATCGTTGTAAATGCGGCCACCGAAAAGAAAATCTCGGGCGCCAATCTCCAGGAAGCCCATTGCGACATAGAACGCACGGGCTTTTATGTTCTCGGAGTAAACACTGAGCCACAGGGTCTGACCATTTCTGGCCCTCGCTTCACGGAGCGACGCACGCATCAGAGCTGATCCGTACCCTTGTCCGTGAAAGGCCCGCTCCAGGTAGAGACGAGACAGCTCGATCGGATCCGGCCCCGCCACACACGCTGGCGCAACCGAAAGCCGAACATGGGCATACCCGATGGATCGATCTGCGACGCTGCCCAGGAGAAAAGTGGCAGAGTCGTCGGCAATTTGTTCTTCCAGCAGCTTCGCCGTGAAGTTCGTACGAATGTAGTCTTCGACCTCGACAGGATCGCTCATCAGGGAATACGTATCACGGAATGTGCGCGTGGCAAGTTCCGCAAGGTTCGATGCATCGGCTCGCCTCGCGCGGCACACTTCAAACCCGGGATCAGGCACTGCGACTCCAGACTCTTATTGGGTACGAGGACTGCAAAAAAGCGGATACAACCACAACGGCTGCGGGCACTTCTCAAAGGCTACCTCACTGAGCGGGTGACTTCAAGAGTTCCCGTTCTCAACGCAACGGACGTGATCATTCGATGTGACCATAACGATTGAAGACGTCGGACTTTAGCGCTACACTCCAAAGCTAAACCGCGCGGGATTGAGGATGCCACATTCGTGTAACCGCGTGGACAACGCCCCGCGCCAGGGATTCCATCCAGCAGGACGGTGCTCTCGCGGCCCGCTGGGCACGCGGTTGAACGAGCGAATACCGACTGCGCGCGGTATTAGCTCATTCCTCCCTTCAGCATCCCACCACTCATTCAAGGGCTCATCCGATGGCAAACGTCTCTCGACGAAAATTTCTCAAAGCGTCCACGGCTGCCGGCGTGTCGCTGTTGCTGACAGGGACTCGGGCATCAGGTAAAATTCTGGGAGCCAACGATCGGCTGCGAATCGCCGTGGCCGGGCTGAACGGGCGTGGGCAGAGCACTTCCTGAAACTGCACGAGGTCATGAGGAATGGCGTCGGAGTTCCGGAAGACGGAGCGGATTACACCGTCGGCCCATGGCTGACATTTGACCCCGAGACAGAAACTCATACGGTGAATTTTGCAGAGGAAGCCAATCGACTGCTCAAAGACCCGAATCGGTCAGGCTTCGAGGTTCCGACGGCAGCTCATGTGTAGCGATTTCGGCAAGTCTCAAAGTAGACGTTACTCTCCGAGTGACGCATTCTGAAAACGCCCGTGGAAAGAGCCCGGATGACAGGCACCTTGAAGGCACCCACCGCCAGATGGCGTCCAACTCGGCAACCAACGTCGATGACTAGCTGCATATGTGCTAAAGATCGCCATAACGTTTTTGTTTACAGACACTTACAAAGATTCATTGTTTAAGATAAGATCTCCTTACTTTAACAAGACAATACTGCGTTATCTTAGTGGGAGGCGGGCAAATGTCAGACTGACGGTTATCTGCAAACACTCAGTGATCGCTATCACCTGATCGAATCTAGGTTACCGATCTTTGCAAAGCCAACCGCACGCCGCCGTCGCTACTACCTGAGCGATAATTTTCTGGAATCGTGGCTCGCCGCAATTGCTCCTTCCGTTGCTGCCCGAGAGTTTCGCCCTTTGCCTCAATTAATCGCCGAAGCGGCCGAACGCCTTCAAACTGTCGAAGGCAAGGGGCTCGAAAAACTGGCCGGGCAACTTTACGAAGAACGCAGCCGTAAAGGGATCGGTGATTTTCCACTCACCAGCCGCATTCTTGGCTATTGGGACAGGCACGACACCGAAATCGACCTTGTCGCGGTGAACGAAACCGAGCGTCGCCTGCGTTTCGGTACCTGCAAACGATCATCGGGCAAGTTGATTGCCGATATCAACATTTTCAAAGGCCACATCGACCGTTTTCTTGAGACGTTTCGAGAGTATCAGACCTGGCAGATCGACCGCGTCGCCATTGCTCCACGTTTGGAACCTGAACAACGCCGGATTCTGGAGCGACACGACATCATTCCACAGGATCTCGTCAATCTTACGGACGGGCTGGCATGACATCGAGCAGCCAAAAATTCCGTCATACAGCGTGCAGTCGGTACCACATTGCTTCTCGTCAACCTTGGAATGGGCGGACTAAGCAGGTCACGAATAGTGTTTTCAGATTGTCAGTTATTCACATACAAAAAGTCTCTCTTGAGAAGACCAAAAACAAGAAACAAGAGGCGGTAGGTGACAGGCACATTGAGGCGCGCCACAGGCACATTGAGGCGCGCCCCTGTTCTGGCTTGACTGCTGATACCGGTGACGCCAATTCGGGGGATTCAAGTCTTCCGGCGTCGCTAGAACCGCAACCTAAGCACCAGCGGAGAAGTTACTTCGTTTAACCGCGTGCCCATCGGGCCGCGCTTCGCTGCCAATCGCGGGGCGTTGCCCACGCGGTTAAACGATAT
>JAYUVA010000448.1:0-6110 GCA_043754375.1 Candidatus Kuenenia sp.
CATGGCGGTCGTCAATTCCGGTGTCAGACCGAACGCTTCATCCTTGAATGCGTTGGATGTGACGAAATTCAGAGCCTTCCGCTGTTGTTCGACGGGAACCACGACGATTGGAGTCCGCCCATTCGGATCGCCTTTCTTGTCGCGATTCACAAACGCTCCGCCGACCCAACTCGACATCATGGACAGCGATCGTGTCTGAAGTGAAAGCACCAGTTCGTATCCGTAGCGAATACGATCCCAACTGTCACCGTCTTTGATAAAGGTCGTCAGCAGACGTTCGCGATGGTGCTTTGCGAGACGGACTTGTTCTTCTGCAAAATCCAGCGGATCTTTTGAGAAGTCGTACCGGCGGGCCAGAGGGTCTGGTCCTCCGGTGTCTTCATCGGTCGCGAAGACAAGTTGCGGTTCGGCGACTCGAGCCAACACAGGCTTCAGATCACCGAATGTGTAGCCGTATTCGATGGCCCACATGTCGTACGGACCAACACCACTCATGCAGTAATCACCCTGAAGCGCTCCGGAATCCAGACGGATGTTCGCACCGATATAGTCCATGACTGATCCGGCCAATTGCTGCTTGCCTTTGACGGCATCGCTGTTCACCTCTGCCAGCGTGTGAATACTCGAGGCCTTGAAGTTGTGTCGCAGACCCAGTGTGTGTCCGACTTCGTGTGCCACTAAGTGAGCAACCAGAGGCCCGACGAATGATTCCGGCATTCCGTCCAGCATCTGCTCCTTGGGCTCCTCTTTCTTCTTCTCTTCTTCTTTCTTTTCTGCGGACTTTTCTTCGGCTTTTTCGTCCGACTTGACAGCTTCATCGGACGCATCGGCCTGCAGCATGTCGAATGTCATCCGCATCACGGCAAGATCGAACGAGATTCCGTCGGCGGCAAGACACATCCCATTAACCTGGCTCGACCGTCCTACGAGTCCATCGAATTCGTCATCACCCAGCATTCTGGCATCGACATTGGACATCGGGTGGCCAGCATACGGCAACTCGGACTGCAGTGCGATCTCGCGCGAAATGGACTTCCGCATGGAAGGTGGGGCCAGGCGAATTCGAGGATCCCAGTCAGGATGATCGGCCAGCCATGCCAGCGTGTCCGGTCCAAATCCTTCCATCGCCACCTTTGGCAGTGATTCCGAAAACTGCTTCTGGTAATGTCGAATCCAGCCGTCCGTCAGGACAATGTCGGCATCGAGAATCTGTCCGGTGAGCGGATGCACGCGGCTGGGTCCAATCGCCGTTCCAATATCGTTGTTCAACCATCGTACAAAATTGAACTTGACGTCTTCCGGATCCTTATCCATGTGCGCGCCAGAGGCCGCATCCTGGTAGTAAACTTCTATGGCGTCGGAAATGCCGATTTTCTCGTAGGCCTTGTTCCACGACAGGATTCCCTCACGGACCCAGCGACGGTAACGCACGGGAGTTGTATGTTCGATGAAGAATACGATCGGCTCCTTCGGTGGACTCAACTGCAGCTTCGGATCTGCTTTCTCCAGATGCCAGCGATTGATATAACGAATCCGAGTCTCCCGGTCATCGTACTTCGCCAGATCTGTATAGGTCGTCGTGAAGTACCCGACACGGCTGTCTGCGACGCGAGGCGTGTAACCAGTGCTGTCCGGAATGTCACTGATGGAGTAGTGCAGGATTTTGAGGACACCCGAGTTGTCGGGCACTTCAAAGGCGATCTCGACATTATTTTCGAATGCCTTCGCAGTATGAATTGAATAAACACCACTGCGAGTCAAACCGTAATTGACCGCCGCCGGAGAGAAACTCAGCGACGGATTGTTCACCAGCATTGCATCCACATCAATCACGGGGCCGCCACCCGGTCCCATGGTGATGATCGGTACTTCCATCAGCACTCGATCGGTAAACAGACGCTTAACAGACGATTCGGCCTCTTTGTCACCCGCCGCGCGATACTCGATCATCGGAGTCAACAACGCCAGATGCTTGTCGTATTGTCGCCAGTACACGTACACGTCGCCCGCCTGAAGGCCAGCGTAGGTGTCTCCGCTGGCGACCGTTGTGGCGATAAAATATTTCTTCTGCGCAAATCCGCGGGGCAGTTCGGCGAACATCTGGCCATCTTTTTGGCGGGTCCACAGCGTGTACATCGGCTTGATGTTCGCTTTCGTGATGACTTTTTCGTAGCCCTCAAGGACCTTTTCTGACGGCGGATAGTCGGGCTTCGCCGGATCTGGTGTGGCCGGCTCCTGAGCCACCGCATGAGCCCCCAACAAGGCGAGCATTGTGGTGACAGCCAGACGCTGCCAGTAAATGAAATAACGTCGCATGTTTTGCTTTCCTGGATCGAACTATTGGATTCAGAGTACCCGCCTGATTTGCTGTTCCCTCGGCAGATTGAAGGCTTGGAAAAGGGGTCAGGAACCAATAGCCAAATGGCCCGAAGGGTGATGCGCACTATTGGTTCCTGACCCCTTTTTCAAGCCTTGCATTAAGCCCAATCGTCACAGCTCGCGCAGTCACGCAGACCGCCGCTAACGCCAAAGACTCCCCCGCGCAGCAATACCTCCATTTTCTCAATAGTACACGGATTTGGGTAAATAGGAAATGTTTCCAACCCCACTTATACAGTTCTGGAAAAATCCTGCCTCAGGTTTTGCTGCAATTCGTCCACGACTCTGATACACCGCAGCCGACAAACCCAACCCTGCCGTGACAGTCGCTAATGTGCTGGCTGTCCTCAGTGAGCGGCCTGTTAATTTAGTGATTTTGGGGGCTCGACAAAGTAATAGACTCCGCACGATCAAGATTAAGACAATTGGCGAGCGGCATGCGTCAGCTTGCCGGTACAAAAACGAGGTGCCATTGGGATCACGCCGCTCCGCTCGCCGGACTCCTGTCCGACCGGATGGAGTATAGTCTCCCTGTTGAGCACCGACCGGAGTTGGTTCCGGGAGCCGGGAGCCGGGAGCAGGGATTGTGGCACGAGAAAAGAGACGCTTGTTCCGAATTTCCCTAACATTTTTATCGTTGAGTGCCCTGCCATGCTGTCCGTAAATGATGCACTCGCATTTGTTCTTGCCGAAGCTTCCCCCGGTGCTTCAGAAATCGTGGCATTAACGAAGGCATTGCAGCGGGTGCTCGCGGTGGATCTAACGACTCCGCACGATTCACCGCCCTTTGACAAATCGCTGATGGATGGCTTTGCCGTCACGACAGATGCTGCTGCTGCCAGCGATCAGGAAATGATCCGACTTACCGTTGTGGAGACCATCACGGCTGGTATGGTGCCGTCAAAGGCCGTCACCTCGGCAAGTGCCGTTCGAATCATGACGGGAGCCACTCTGCCTGCCAATTGCAACTGCGTCGTCCCGATTGAACAGACTCAGTTTGACGAAACGGCCCCGGATCAAGTTGTCATTCCGCGTAACGCCATTTTCGCCGAGGCCAATTTGATGCGTCAGGGTGGTGCCGCGCGACAGGGTTCACCACTGCTGGCTGCGGGGACACAACTTCAGCCTCAGCAGATCGCGGCGCTGGCTGAGTTCGGGCAGGCCAACGTGCCTGTGTACTGCAGACCGACGGTTGCGGTCCTGGCGACCGGGGATGAATTGATTGCCTGGGATCAGCCTCTGCGACCCGGCTCAATTCGAAACTCTAACGAACCCATGTTGCTGGCGCAGGCCGCAACGTGCGGGGCGTGTCCCTTCTCGCTGGGCGTTGCGCGCGACACCATTGCCGAACTTTCTCTGGGGATTCAGCAGGGACTGGAACATGATGTGTTGTTGCTGAGCGGCGGAGTTTCGGCAGGCACTCTGGATCTCGTGCCGCAGCAACTGGCAGCGGCGGGAGTTGAACAGATCTTTCACGGGGTTGATATGAAGCCAGGGAAACCGCTGTGGTTCGGAACGCGACGTCGTGAATCACGCACAACACTGGTATTCGGATTGCCGGGGAATCCCGTCAGCAGCCTTGTCTGCTTTGAACTTTTTGTCCGTCCCGTTTTGAGAAAAATCTCCGGCATCGCCAGTCAAAATGCATCCGGTCTGGAGGCACGGCTTAGTCAATCGTTCGCTGTCAAAGGCAGCCGCCCGGTTTACCAGCCCGCCGTCATTTCCGTCTTCGACGGGCAACTTCGTGTTCGTCCGGTCGTATGGAACGGGTCCTCGGACCTTAAAGCCACGGTTGAAGCAAACGGCATGGCACTTATGTCATCTGCACACGGAGCCTATACTGTCGGCGAATTGATTCCCATCTGGCTCTGGGGCGACGGGCGCATAGGCTGATCGACATAACATGGAGTTCGCGGTGCGACGGTGTTGTTTGAATTGCGGTTTTTCCGTGACTGAGTCTGACCGCGTCTGTCCAAAGTGTGACTCGCAACTCGTACTTCAGACAGATGGTTCCACAACGACATTGGACATCGCGCACGGCAAACAGCGCATTCACGAGGCGATCGAACAACTTCGGTCAGCAGTCACACTGCATCAAAGAGACACGACACAGTTCCTCCGGGTCATTGTGGGCGGCGATCGCATTCGGCACGCCGCGTTGCACGAACTTCAGTCCATGCAATCGCAAGGGACCATTCTGCAGTTCGGCCAGGACGACCGGAATCGAGGTGCCCTGATCATAGTGCTCAAGCGACCTGAATGAATTCTACCTGTCAGTCAGTGTCGCTGTTCGCCATGCTGAGTACCTGGCGATGCGAGGCAGCGGCACTGCGGTACATTGACTCCACAACGAAACAGTTGCGCCCGGAATTCTTTGCCCGATACATTGCTGCGTCAGCAAGTGCAAACAGCAGTGTTCCGAACTCTTCTTCGGTGCCATGCACAAAGCCTTCGGCAAGCCCGATACTGGCAGTCACCGCGATCTGCTGATCTTTGAATGAAACGACGGCTTCTTCAATTCTTGATCGAATTCGTTCGCCAGCGATCGCCATGCCTTTGGGATTGGCATCTTCCAGAAGTATCACAAACTCTTCCCCGCCGTATCGACCGACGATGTCGGTCTCGCGCATCATGCACTTCAGTGTTTCAGAGATCACTTTCAATGCAGCATCACCGGCCTGATGACCGAACTCATCATTGACTTTTTTGAAGTGATCAATATCGACTACGGCGAGTCCGATGGCCTGGCCGCGAATACGATGGAGCGCAATTTGTTCGTGCAATCTCTGAACAAAGAAGCCTCGATTGTAGACGCCGGTGAGTGCATCGACCTGAGAGACCTGCAACAGATCGGCCACACGCTGCTTGAGCCGACCGTTTTCTTCAAGCAATTCCGCTGGCACGGCAGGATTCTGATCGATATCGTTGACCATCATGGCATAACGGTACAATTGGTCGAGCGCACCCTGCAGCACATCGCTGGCAGAGGGCATCTTTGGCGGGTCAATGTCGAACATTTCCGTCGAGGCATCAAGCCGATCCTTCACCTCGTCAATCAGGTCTTCAGCTGAAAACTCGCTGGGGAGGTTTATTTTTTCGATGGCATCACGGAGTGCGACGACCGCGACGGCTGCTGCGTCATCACAAATCAGGCTGGCCGCCGCGTCGGCGATTCGTGTAACTTTTACCAATGGATTCGAGTCTGCATCGATTTCGGAATCCGTAATGGACGGATCGGTGATCGCCCGGATGGCATTGTGACACCGCTCCGGCAAACCCATCTGCTTGAGCAACATCGACGACAGCGTGCAGTGTGTGAACCCCAGAACTTCCTGTTCGATGCGTGTCAACGGAGCTTTTCTTTCCGCAGCAGTCTTCAGAATCCTGACGTATTTCTCCGGTTCGGCTCGCAGCAATGCCAACTTGCCCAGTCCAGAAAGCAGATTCGTGGTATAGCAATCGCCCCGGAACGCGGGAGATCTGAACTGGCAGGCCAGGACTTCCGCAGCCGTCGCCTGCACAAAACTTCGCAGCCAGAGTTTCCGAAAGTGCTCGAGATAGCCGGACGATTCCATGGATTGCCGGGCGAGAGAAAAACTTAGAACCAGCGAAGCCGTGGTTGCCTGGCCCAACATGTTGACGGCACGCATCAGGTCCGTCACTTCACTTCGACTGCCGTAACGCGATGAATTTGCAGCCTTGAGCAACCGCACGACGATCGCCGGATCCTT
>JAYUVA010000449.1:0-5695 GCA_043754375.1 Candidatus Kuenenia sp.
ATGGCGAGTATTTCGGCCTTTTCACAGAAGGTCGTGCTGAAAACCGAGCCCCTCAATACTTCAGTCCGGGAGTTCATTATCTGATCTCACCGGACTTCGAGATAGGTGTTCGCGTCGGATGGGGCCTGAACAACGATGCCGCCAATTCCTTCACAAATGTTGGCTTCGGCCTGCGGTACTAGTCCTTATTCGCTCCCAAGATGTGAATCAGGGCGGCAGGAAAATGACGGGCAGGAATATGAGTTACAGGTGTTTTCTCCGCAGATGAACGCCGATGAACTCAGATATACGCTGCACGGACTCAAGAGCTGATACAAGCGACAGTCATTTGGAGTGCAACCCGCGTGGCTCACAGGCATCGGTGGGCGTTCGAAAACATCTCGTCCTGAAAAGCCATAATACTCCATTAATCGCAAAATTCGCATATATCCTAATTTGACATCAGTGCCTCGCGATTTATATAGTTCGCTCGGGCTGTCTGCTCTTTGTAGGGTGGACAGCTTTGCTTCGCCGGTCGATCACGACCGTGACCACTCATCTCAATCGGCCTCAGAGAACTTCTTATGAATCTGCAGCATTTGTCTTTATGGTTTTCGTCGTCATTCTCGGTCTGGGAACGCCGCACGATTCGCCGCCGAGTATCAACGCAGACTCTTGAAACCCTGGAATCTCGACTCCTGATGACAGTCCCGGCGTTCAGCAGCCTTCCGGGCGCCAATCAAACCATCTTTCTGGACTTCGATGGACAGACGGTCGAAGGTACGAATTGGAACACTTACTACAACCAGACGACGCTGATTGCCCCGGCTTACGATACGGACGGCGATACGTCCGTTTTCAGTGCCACGGAGTTGTCGCAGATTGAAGACGCATGGAAGCGTGTCTCGGAAGACTTTCGACCGTTTAATATTAACGTGACAACAGTGGATCCGGGCATCGAGGCATTACGAAAAACCACCACCAGCGATCAGCAATGGGGAATTCGCGTCGTGGTGTCGAAAGAAGCCCCGATGGTGACGGATTCTACGAAACGGACTGGGGCCGGAGGCATTGCCTACATCGACAGCTTTAACTGGAGCAGTGACACGCCCGCCTTGGTATTCACGACCGGCGAAAAAAACGTGGCCGAAGCCGCCAGCCATGAAGCGGGTCACAGCCTCGGACTTTCGCATGACGGTCTGAACAGCGGTGCCAGCTACTATACCGGTCACGGCAGCGGGGAAACCGGTTGGGCATCGATCATGGGTGTGGGCTATTACCAGAATGTCACTCAATGGGACCGCGGCGAGTATTACGACTCAAACAACGCTGGCAGTACGGCGAACTACAGTAAAGGGCCGGATGATCTGTCCATCATCACGACTCGGAATGGATTCAGTTATCGAGCGGACGACCACGGGAACTCAAACGCTCAGGCCTCACCGCTGAGCGTCACAGGAACAAGCGTCAGTAACAGTGGGATTGTGGAGACGACCGCAGACGTGGACGTATTCTCTTTTGTGACCGGAACGGGTTCCGTGACGCTGAACGTAACACCGTTCACGCCTGGCCCGAATCTGGATATCAAGGCCGACCTGTATGACGGGGCCGGGACTTTGATTGCGGCATCAAATAACAGTGCGGTCCTGAGTGCCGGATTCACGCTCAACCTGACGGCTGGCCAGTATTTCCTGCATGTGGACGGCACAGGCTGGGGCACGCCCTCTGCCAGCAGTCCCAGCGGCTATTCCGACTACGCCAGCCTTGGTCAGTATTCTATCAGCGGCTCCATTGTGATTCCGGACAATACCACGCCACAGGTGAGCATCGGTGATGCTGTCGTAAATGAAAGTGCCGGGACGGTGACGTTCGCCGTGATACTCTCGCAGGCCGCGACCACATCCACGTCTGTCAACTGGGCAACGGCCGACGGCACCGCGCTTGCGGGATCGGACTTTGTCGCAGACAGTGGTGTCCTGACATTTGACGCGGGCGTCACCACGGGTTCCGTCACTGTAACGCTGGTGAATGACACAGTCACTGAAAGCTCCGAGTGGTTTACCGTGACTCTGAGCTCGCCAATCGGGCTGCTCCTGGCAGACGGATCCGGGTTGGGCACGATCAACGACGACGATGTACCGGCGAAGCCGGGAGTGTCGATCAACAAGCTGAGCGTGATTGAGAAAAACGTGGTGAGGCGAGGCAAGAAAACACAGGCCGAGCAATCAACGATGACTTTTAATATCACGTTGTCAGCGGCCTCTTCGACCTCGGTTTCTGTCAGCTACGCGACAAAAGACGGCGCCGCCACCGTTGGCAACAACGACTACAAATCTGCTTCGGGCACGGCGACTTTCAGTGCGGGGCAGACATCGAAGACTGTGACGGTCATCGTGTATGGTGACGTCACGCCGGAGAGTGACGAGACCTTCACCGTTGAGCTGTCGAGCCCGGTCAACGCGACCATCGCAACGGCATCGGGAGTGGGAACAATTCTTGACGACGATACTGTCGCGGGGATCCTTGCATGGTCAGAACGCAACCCGGTCATGATTGTTGACGCCATGTCCTGGTTTGTATCAGACAGTGAATCCCATGGTGTACAAGCTGACCGAGATCGCCTGGGTCACGGCGACCATGATCATCACGAGTCCGATGATGATTACCAACAGAGCCCTCTCGGCGTTGCGACAAACGTCAGCCGCACAGCCCTGCGGACAGGTTCAGCCTCCAGACTTCTGTCAGAGTCTCCTGTTCAGGCATCACAGCTGGCTTCGGGTACGTTGCAGCAGCGACGGACAACGCTGCTGTCGACTCTGAAAAAATCTGCGATAAAGGAGAATGCGGGATTGGATACGAATTCTGAACTCACCGCACTCATCCGGACCGCAGCGAACTCTCACCAGGAGACTCTGGAGGTTCTGTTCGCCGAACCCGAGTTGCTGCAATCTCTTTGGCAGCGTCATGCGTAAGCTCCCGTCCATGTAGGGGACGGTGTGCTGTTTCCCAGCGGAGACACTACGATGAACATCAGCCGCTGAATTCCTGCAACGTGTCACATTCTGTCCAGCCGTCGTTTCAGCCGCAGTGCATTTCCAACGACAGTGAAATCGCTGACTCCCATCGCCAGGGCCGCCCACAGAGGACCGCTGGTGCCGAGCAAACCAAAGGCGGCGAGCGGGATTGCCAGAGTGTTGTAAAGAAACGCAAAAAACAGATTTTGCCGAATCGTTCTGAGTGTGGCCCGCGACAGTTCAATCAGCTCTGCCACGGCCTGCACTCGATCGCCCGGAATGACCACGGCCGCAGCTTCAATGGCCACGTTTGTGCCTGAGGCCAGTGCCACGCCAAGGCCCGAAACGGCAAGGGCGACCGCATCATTCAGGCCATCGCCAACCATAATCACGTCACGCCCACGCGCACGAATGTACTGAGCCTTCGATTCCGGTGTAGCGTCGGCGATGATTTCCGCTTCAGAAAGTCCCAGCTCTCGACCCATTTTCACTGCGGTGGCGGACTTGTCCCCTGACAGCATCGAAACCTGAATCCCCGCGTGCTTCAAAGCGATGATTGCATCGATGGCATCCGGGCGGAGCCGATCGGTTACTGACAAAGTGCCAATTCTTTGACCGTCCAGTGTGACGCGGGCGGTCGCATGTTCGTCACGATCAACGGTCACCAAACGTCCGTCAACCAGACCTTTGACACCCAGGCCCGGAATGGCCCTGAAGTCTTCCACAGCAACAAGCGGAAGTTGGCGAGATGCGGCCGCGCGGACGATGGCTTTGGCGATCGGATGCTCGCTGGGTGCTTCAACCGACGCCGCCAGCCGCAGCAGTTCGACTTCCGTGTGGTCGGCATCGGGAGAAATCAGCGTCACTTCCGGCTGGCCCGATGTCAGCGTGCCCGTCTTGTCAAAGACGACGTGCGTCGCGCTCCCGACTCGTTCGAGCGTTTCTGCATTCCGGATCAGAATACCTCGCCGACCTGCCGCACCAGTGCCCACCATCACAGCCATAGGAGTTGCCAGGCCAAGCGCACAGGGGCACGAAATAATCAACACCGTGACCGCAGAAATGATGCCCCTTGAAAAATCTCCGAAAATCCACCATCCGATGACAGTCAGCGCCGCAATGGCCAGCACCGTCGGCACAAAGATCGCCGAGATACTGTCCGCCAGCCGCTGAATCGGTGCACGGCTGGTCTGAGCCCTTTGAACAAGGTCGGCAATTCGAGTGATCGTCGTATGTCGGCCATCGACAGTGGTCTGCACCGTGAGTCGTCCGGTCGTATTCATGGATCCGGCTACAACCAGATCTCCGGGGACTTTATCGACCGGCGCGGATTCTCCGGTGACGATCGATTGATCGACGGCTGAACCGCCTTCAACAACCAAACCATCGACAGCAATGCGTCCGCCCGGTCGAACGATCAGACGCTCGCCGGCTTTTACGAGCGAGGTGGGGACGATCTTTGTCGAACCATCATCGTCCAGCACTTCTGCCGTTTCCGGTTGCAATTGCAGAAGTTCCCGCACGGCAGATCCTGCCCGAAAACTGGCGCGTGCTTCAAGCCAGTGGCCGAGACTGACAATGCCCAGCAGGCCTGCTGATTCCGCAAAGTAAGTGGGATGGTCGAGCTTAAAGAGTAACACGATCGTGGAATAAGCAAACGCCGTGGTCGCACCGATGGAGATCAATGTATCCATGTTTGTTGTGCGGCGGATCGCTGCGTTCCACGCAGACCTGTAGAACTCCGAACCGGCAAAAACGATGATCACCAGCGCACCGGCGAACATCAGCCACGACATCCACAGCCCGTGCCAGTCCATTGCCGCAGCAGTCCAATGCAGAATCTCGAGCGGTGCCCACAATCCGATGCCGACCATCGCTCTGTGACGCCAGATGCTTTCATTTCGCAGTTGTTGCTTTTCGATATCACTTGTCTGGTCGGACGGGATATCAGGATTGATCAATTCTGCGCCAAAACCGCGTCCCTGGATCACGCCGATGAGTTCACTCGAATCAAGTTTCGGGCCCTCTACAGTGGCGATCCCCGCAGCAAAGCTGACACTTGCCCGCGTGACCTCCCTGCGAGTTTCAAGGACGCGCTGCAGCGAAGATGAACATCCTGTGCAGGTCATCCCTGTCACACGCAGACGCATCGATTCCGGTTCAGCAGTCACCGTCGCTGACAGGATCTTCTTCTGTTCCGTCATTTCCATCGAAATCTCCGTCGTCCAGCGGGCAGAAGACTCAACCCTGGTCTTCCTGATGCTGGCGACACGTATTTGTATACTGTGAAATTGTAGGGCGTGACAAGCGGTATGTGGGCGAATGCGTGAATTGAAACCACCCACAAGATTAGCGGCTGCATCCTTCAATGCGAAGTGCAATCACATCTCCGGGAAATATCTTCCCGGCTGCGGAGCTGCAACGTACGATCATGATGGAATACTGCACCCGGTGTGTTTCGCTCCGCTTCACACACCCTACGGGAGGTGCATGATCTGTCCGCGAAAATGCAGTTCACAGTGTAATCACCAGCTAAGTCCATTCAATACGGACTCGAGACCGGATAGACTCCCGACAGACTGGAGACACACAACCTATGCACAAACTTGTCCTGATCCTTGCCGCGCTGATGTTCCCTGAGGAATCGATTTCCGCCTCCGAGCGGTCTGCTGACAAGCCGAACATTCTGGTCATCGTTGGCA
>JAYUVA010000450.1:0-2504 GCA_043754375.1 Candidatus Kuenenia sp.
TCTGATCCGTGCCATCCGAAAGTTGGGGGCACCTGGACGTTCCTCAGATTTCCTTCCCTGCACCACTTCTGTTTCATTTTTTCGAGAGGATTTTATCGATGTCCGTATCTCGCCAGGCAACGCGTCGCAGTTTTCTCCAGGGAGTCGCCGCTGCAGGGTCAGCAGCGATTCTGAGTCCCTCGATGAATCGAGCCCTCGGCTACCAGTCACCGAACGAACGTCCGGTCTTTGCGACCATCGGCCTGCGAAACCAGGGCTGGGAGATTACGGGCAAGTCATTCAGGTTTGCTGATTTCGCCGCACTTGCCGATGTCGATTCGAATGTCCTCGGAGCGAACGTCGAAAAGACGGAAAAGGCACAGAAAAAGAAACCGGACGCTTACAAGGACTATCGAAAGGTCCTTGATCGAAAAGACATCGATGCCGTCATGATCGCTACGCCGGACCATTGGCACACAAAGATCGCGGTCGAAGCGATGTACGCCGGCAAAGATGTCTACTGTGAAAAGCCGCTCACGCTGACGATTGCTGAAGGCAAGTTGATTGAAAAGGTCGTCAAGGAGACCGGTCGAGTCTTTCAGGTTGGAACCATGCAACGCACGGAATCAGACCAGCGATTCCTGCAGGCCGTTGCATTGGTCAAACATGGACGCATCGGCAAGGTACAAAGAGTGACCTGCGGCATCAACGGCATGGAAGCTTCGCCCGTGATTCCCGTTGCTCCTGTTCCCCAGGAACTTGACTGGGAAATCTGGCTTGGACCGGCACCGAAAGTGGATTATCGAGCACTCCCCGAATTGCGTGAGGGATACGGTGGTGGCGTTCCGCTCTTCAGCAATTGCCATTATTCCTTCCGAAACTGGCACGAGTATTCCGGTGGAAAATTGACCGACTGGGGCGCTCACCACGTCGATATCGCCTGCTGGGCTCTTGGCGCCAGCGACACAGGTCCGAGTAAAGTGACGCCGGTCGAATTCAAATTGCCGGTCGAATACAAGGATGGAAATCCGCTGGTTCAGGATCAGTACAACGCAGCCACCAGCTTCAAAATCAAAGTCGATATGCCCAACGATGTCGAAATGATCATCACGAGCGAAGGCGACAACGGCATTCTCTTCGAAGGCACAGACGGTCGGTTCTTCGTGAACCGAGGCAAGATCGCAGGCAAACCTGTTGAGGACCTGAAGGACAGACCATTGCCAGAAGGTGCCATCGAAGAGATCTACGGTGGTAAAGTCAGCGAGAACCACACTGCCAACTTCATCGAAGCCATCAAGTCCCGCAAGCAACCGATCTCCGACGTCTGGTCCCACAACCGCATGCTCGAGATCTGCCACCTTTCCAACATCGCCATGCGTCTGAACCGCGAACTCAACTGGGACCCGACCAGGCGAGAAATCATCGGCGACGCTCAGGCCAATGCATTCCTTACGCGAGAAAACCGCAAGGGGTATGAGATCAATATGCCTTGATAATCTCAATTCGACGGAATTCGTCGGGTAGATTCTCACGGGAACGCCGTCTGCTATGATCAAGACGCAGGCGACCTTCGTTTTAGTCTTCAACGTCGGCATTTTCGTTTAACGGCGAGCCGCAGGCGTAGGCGAATTTTGGCACGTACGCTTGCGGAGTGCAGTTAAACGATTAAGACGATAGTTCCCTGGGCGACAAAAGTCGTGCTCGACTCAGAGAGTCAAGTTACGGGAATATCATAGAATCGGCCAGAATCGGCCGGGGAAGACTCATGGCGGAAGAGAATCAGATGGACGTCTCTGCAGAGGCGATTGACCTCCTGCATAGGGCTTATGGTCAACTGAAAGAACAGATTGGCAAAGTGATTGTGGGTCAGGATGAGGTGCTTGAGCAATTGCTCATCGCACTATTCAGTCAGGGACATGTCCTGCTGGAAGGTGTTCCCGGCCTCGCGAAGACATTGATGGTCAGCACGCTGGCGCGCAGTTTGTCGATGAACTTTTCGCGCATTCAGTTTACACCGGACCTGATGCCGGCGGATATTACCGGCACGGACATCCTGCAGGAGAACCGCACGACCGGACAACGTGAGTTTCGTTTCATTCAGGGGCCGCTGTTTCACAATGTCGTGCTGGCAGATGAAATCAACCGCACGCCGCCGAAGACACAAGCGGCATTGCTGGAAGCCATGCAGGAACGACAGGTCACCGTCGGTCAGACAATTCACAAGCTCAGTTCACCGTTTTTTGTACTGGCGACTCAGAACCCGATTGAACAGGAAGGCACGTACTCGCTGCCCGAAGCGCAGCAGGACCGTTTCATGTTCAAGGTGTTCGTCAAATATCCGAGCTTTGAAGAAGAGCGGCAGATCGCCAAGCGAACAACCTCGCTGCAACTGGACGAGATCGACCGGGTGCTCGACAGTGAGGAAATCCTCGCGCTGCAAAGGCTCGTCCGCCAGGTTCCGGTCACGGACCATGTGGTCGATTACGCACTCGCGCTGGTGCGACAGACTCGCGTCGGCGAAGTCG
>JAYUVA010000451.1:0-6237 GCA_043754375.1 Candidatus Kuenenia sp.
GTTTGATCTGAACGAAGAAAAGCCTGAAGATCGCGACCGCTACGGACGTGATGCATT
Organism: Candidatus Kuenenia sp.; assembly: GCA_043754375.1. Taxonomy (GTDB): domain Bacteria; phylum Planctomycetota; class Planctomycetia; order Planctomycetales; family Planctomycetaceae; genus SXXK01. The sequence goes on from JAYUVA010000451.1 coordinate 58, forward strand.
CGGCCAGGGATGTCTGCTGGCTCGCCGATTGATTGAAAGCAACGTTCAATGCGTGGAAGTCACCTGCGGCGGCTGGGACATGCACAGCAGCATTTACAACGGCGACACGCTGCCAGCCCGCGCCGGAATCATGGACAAGGCAATGGGGAATCTGATCAAGGATCTGGCCGATCGCGGGTTGCTCGATGAAACACTGATTGTGCTGACGACGGAGTTCGGTCGGTCGCCGGTGATCAACTACAATGCGGGTCGCGATCATCATCCCGCCGCGTTCTCGTCGGTTTTGGCGGGTGGCGGAATCAAGGGCGGACAGTTTTATGGGAAATCAGACGCAGCAGGTCACGCCGTCGATGAGGACGGAGTCGCGCCGGCCGACCTCAACGCCACGATTGCAACGGCATTGAACATGCCACTTGCTGAAATCGTGCATTCACCAACAGGCCGCCCCTTCAAAGTCGCCCACGATGGCAAAATGTTGTCGAAGCTACTGTAGCGGCCCGGCATAGTTGGCGAGCCTTGATTCTGCCGTATCTGGAACCGGAATTCGATCTCAGGAGTAGTGCAACGACAATGCCTGACTTTGCGCAAAAATTCCCGCCGATACCCGCTGACTACAGGACTTACGCATGTTGTCTGACAATCCTTACGCTCCGCCACAGGAGACATCGCCGGACCAATACCCTCCGACAGCGCGTTCGCATCTGAAGCGGATTCTGCAGATGCTGCCGTTTTCATTCCTTGCGGCACTGGCTGGCGGAGCCATGAATCGTGATCCCGGAATACTGCTGATTGACCCGATGATTCATCCCTTGGCACCTTCGGGACTGGTCTTTGGCGTGTGTGCTGCGGTTGCGGGCGGTCTGATCTTCTCGACTCGCAGGATCTGGATCACTCCATTAATCCCTTTCGTCGCGATGTTGGCTTTCGGAATCACCGGACATTTGATGAATCTGGCAGACATGCGTCTGCGCAATGGAGGCAGTGCGGGTGTATTTGTTGTCGAACTGTGTATCGATAGTCTGACGGGGATGACACTGATCGGGGCGACGTTTGTCGTTGCACGGATGCTCAAAATCTACGCTGCTCTTCGCTGGGCCGTGATGGGTACATTTCTCGGAGTCTTGTGTGTTGTGGTCGTAAATGGCCTTTCGATGGCAGCTTCGCTTTCCTCGCTTCTCTACTGGACAATGTTCTTCTGGCAATTCCTCATGATGCAGTATCTTGCATTGCTGAGTATTCCGCAGCAACAGAAGCCGCAAGTTTGATGGTTTTACGGCATGGATGGACGGGGCAGATCGAAGCGATCGGTCGTGCGACAGTACGATGCTCCGCCAAGACGACCGATGAGATCCAGTAGTCCCGGATCGGCCCAACCGGCGTCGTCCAGGACCGCATCGTCCAGATGCAGTTGCAAAATCCTTCCCACCACAATGTTGGCTCCGCCAGGGCCGGGGGCCAAAGCCAAATGGTGCATCAGTGTGCATTCCAGACTCACGGGAGATGTCCGCACGCGCGGCGGTTTCACAATGCTGGAAGGCACGGTTTCGATGCCCGTGAGTTCAAATTCAGATTCGTCCGGCGGGAGTTCCGCAGAACTCAGATTCATCTCCTCTGCCAGACGGAACGGCACAACGTTGATCACAAACTCGCCAGTGTCCAGAATGTTTCTGAGCGAATCCTTCGGCGTCCCGTCACGCCGATTGGACGGACAGAACACAATGCTCGGCGGTTTCGCGCCGACGCCCGTGAAGAAACTGAACGGAGCCAGATTCGTCACACCGGATAACGAAACTGTCGAGACCCATGCTATCGGCCGCGGCGCGATGATGCGAATCAGATGCTGATACAAGGCGGAAGCGGAAATCTGTTCGGGATCGAGGTTCATTTCGTTTAACCTTTACGCCATTGGCGCGGGGGCGGTGCGCTCGATTCAAGCCGCTTCCTGGGGGGTTGCCCTTGTCATTACCCACATTTTTTCGATGCGCACCCAACCCCAACGGGGTTTCAGGGTTGAAGCACACGATTTCCCTCAGAAAAACCTTTCGCGGCGTTGCCACGCACTGCCTCGGTGAAATCCTCGCCGTTGGCTCGGGTTAAACGAAAACGGCCGATTCTTCAGAGAAAATGTGGGTAATGTCAAGGGCGTTGCCCCAGGCGTTCACATTGAGCCGCGTTGCGGCAAACCACTCAGGCCACTTTTTCCATCGGGATCAGGCGAGGAATGGCAATGCGGAGTCCGACGACGTGACCGCAGTGCGCCTGCAATTCTGGGAAGCTGAATCGCAGAAACCGCACCAGTTCTTCCGGAGCCTGCGACTGCAGATACTCCTTCGCAAACACGTCCATCTGGCGATCATAACCTTTCTGACTTCCTGTGTGCATGTAACACGCACCGCCGAACCGCCGGATATCCCCATTGAACTGGGGACTGATGTGGAACAGTTCATGAAAGACTGTAATCATCTTTTCTTCAAACGACAGATTCAGAAATCGCGGAAGAAAAAACGTCAGGATATACAGCGCCTCGCGGCCCTGATGAGTCACTCGCTGCACGGTCCACATTCGTCCGCGACGCCGTTCGACACTGGCGCCACCCTCAAAACGCAGGGGCGTCAATCGTGCCTGAATGCCCCATTTGACGGGCGATCGTGTCTGTGAGAACGTCACGGGAACTTCCGGCATCCGCACATGGCGAAACTCCGGATGCCGTCGACAGATATCTTCGCACAGAGCTGTCATCGCCCGGCAAAAATCAAAATGTTGTGCCACGCTGGTCACTCTCCCGATCCTTCGGAAGTTCATCAATCCCGAAATTGCCACGTTTCCCCGGGACGGAGGGTAGTTTGACAATCAGTTTCCGACAAGTTCAAACGTGCGCACCCCGGGTCGAATTCGACCGATCACGACACGCTGCATGCTCAATCCACTTCCGTCAGCCGCTTCACCAGTATCGTGGCATAGCTTCCGCGGGGCAGATCGAACGACAAGGTCATTTTTTTTCTCCGTTCATGCAGGTCATCGTCTGCGACCGAACACGTCAGACCTGCCGGGCGAATGAGAACCCGACGCATGCCTTTCGAAAAGAAACTGTCGCGTGGATACTTCACTCGGATTTCCCGAAGTTCAATCTTTTCTTCCTGCAGCACGGCATCCAGCAGGTCACCGGGTAAACCATCCGGTCGTTCGATGCGAGCACATGGAAGCTGCAACTCGGCAGCATGCAGCGTCGCAGCTGCTTCGGTAGTCAGCGTCAGAGGAAACACGCATCGTCCGCTCAACAGGTCAAAGCTGGCCAATGAAGCGGGATCGCTGTAAGCCTCAATGAACCGCGTCAGCCAGCGATTCCACAACGCCGACTGATATGCTGAAAGATAAAGCCCCCGCAGATCAATATTGATCCGCGCCAAAGCGCCGCGGTAGTCGGGATCGCGTCCGACTTTCACCTTGTCTGACAGGTGTGTCACGATGCTGCGACGATGCGAACGATCCAGGCGTTGCTGACATTCCGGCCACTGTCCCCATAACTCACGCAGCAGCTGTTTCTGCTGTTTTTCCGATGACGAATCGTTGACATGCGGATCGGCCAGGGCCAGCCACAACGCGCGTTCCCAGTCGCTCAGGCACCATGCCCGCGCGATCCAGTCCCCGGAAACACCGAGTGACCCGAAACGCTGATCATCAAAGTAATTCGGCAGTCCTGTCTGCTGTACCTGAGCGATCGCGGCCTGCGCTTTCTCCACTTCGGCATGCTGCATGTCGCGCAGGACGAGTTGAAATCTGTTGCCGTGGAAATCTTTCGGCGTGAATGGTGCGACGGTCTGGCCGAGGTATTCCAGTACGAACGAATCCTGTCGCAACGCTTTTCGGGGACCGCTGTGAATGGTCAGATGCTGCGTCGTTACGGCGTGACGATCCTTCAGACCACCGTAGCTGACTCGCTTGCGCTGCACATTCCACCGCTCAACGATGGCACTGATGGCTTCCGGCGTTCCGATCGACGTCTTGGTCAGCCGATACAGCGCAAACGGGCCGTTGTGAGGAGCCAGATCCGTCAGTTCTTCGACCTGAAAGTCTTCAGGCAGTCTTCGCAGTTTCATGTGAGGCGATTCCTGTGGAATTGTAGAGGAACGTTAGTACCGGACCATTCAAGTAGGGTGTGTGCAGCGCCAGCGGAACACACCCACTTCACTGCGCTTTCCGGAAATGGTGCGTTGCGCTCCGCTTCACGCACCCTACGATTCAATCAACAACCCGCCAGGAGTCTGTCTCCAAACCTGTGAGCCGCGAGGCGCTAGCCGCGGGTAATTAGCCTGTAAAAACCGGCGGCTAGCGCCTTGCCGCTCACCAGAACAGCAACAGCTGTATTCAGACAGACTCCCGGCCGGGTATTGTTTCACGATTCAGTCGCAGTTGGCCGCAGGCTGCGTCGATGTCCGCACCTTTGCGTTTTCGCACAGTAGCCGTGATGCCGCGGTGTTCCAGGATTTCAAGAAACTGCTGCGTATCGGGATCGCCGGGAGCTGTCATCACAAGTTCTGTCACGCCGTTCATGGGAATCAAGTTAACGTGGGCATTGCGACCTCGAAGCAGCGACGCAAGTTCTTCGGCGTGTTCCGGCTGATCGTTGATGCCGGCCATCAGCACATACTCGTACGAAATCCGCCGGCCTGTCATCTCAAAATAGTCATCCGCCGCCAGCAGAATTTCCTGAATGCCGATGTTCTTGTTGACCGGCACGATCTCGGTTCGCAATACATCATTCGGCGCGTGCAATGAAACGGCGAGATTGTACTGCTGCCCGGACTGAGCCAGTTCGCGAATCTTGTCCGGGAGCCCGACGGTCGAGACTGTGATTCGTCGTGCCCCGAGTCCAAAGCCGTCCTTCGTAGTAAGGAATGTCAGTGCATCCATGAGTCCGCGAAAATTTGCCAGCGGTTCACCAATACCCATCACGACGACGTTGGTAATGCGTTCGTCATCTTTCATCATGCGATGGAGGACCAGCACCTGTTCGATAATTTCCGTCGGTGTCAGATTGCGTTTCACGCCCAGCAGACCGCTCGCGCAGAAGACACAACCCATGGCACAGCCGACCTGAGTGCTGATGCAGACCGTGCGCCGATCCGGATCGCGCATCAGCACGCATTCGACAAGTTCACCGTCCTGCAGCCTGAGCAGCAGTTTCTCGGTTTCATCCTTTGAAATCTGGTGTCGTACAACTTCAAACGGCGAAAACCGGAATTCTGCCGTGAGTTGCGTTCTGAGTTCGAATGGCAGATCAGTCATCTGTGCAAACGACTGAATGCGACGCTGCACCAACCAGCGACGAATCTGTCCCGCGCGGAACCTGGGCTGCCCGACTGCTGCCAGCCATGCCGTGAGTTCATCACCGTTCAGATCCATGATCGCACGGCGCGGCGGAGCCTGAAGTTCGATCATGGGCAATTCGGATTGGGGCTGAGAAGTTGACTGCGGCACGGAGGTTCTGCTGGCTTCGACTGAAGAAAGGAGGAGAATGGAATTGCGGAGTGTACCGCAGATCGCTCCATACCGCCGCCGAATTCCATCGAATCCGGCTACGAGAATTCTCAATCGCGTCATGCACTCGGGCGACAGACGCCTGCGGGCTATTTATACTTCACGCGGTCATGATTGAGAGAGTTGGCGAGCGGCATGCGTCAGCTTGCCGGTACAAAAACGAGGTACCGGAGGGCTCACGCCACTCCGCTCGCCGGACTCATTTCTGGCCGCGCGGAGTATAAACGTTTGAGTGGGTTGCCGGGAAAGGAATCTCATGCGCGCGTTCGTCTGTTTTGTGCTGTGCTGTGCCAGTGTCTCTGCGTTGTCAGGCTGTCAGTGTTTTCGCTGCACTGACAGGGTCATGGATCATCTGGATGATCTGACGGACATCAATGATTTTCATCGCGGACTGGATCATGTCTATTGTGAAAAACTGGACGTGACCCGCTGGTGTATGAACGGACCATGCGTTGGAAACAACCGCCGCTGAGTTTCGGCGAAATTCACTGATCGAATCCGCCAGAGCCGGGCTGAGTCACACATTTGTGTCCCAGAGATGCTGGAAAGATCGTTGTAACCGCTCGTACTTAACAATTGGCCTCAACGAGACCGCACGACCATTCCGATAGATCCGGTCAGGGGGATTGTGCGACATCTGAC
>JAYUVA010000452.1:0-3104 GCA_043754375.1 Candidatus Kuenenia sp.
ACGGCCTTCGCGTGTGTTCTGCGCGACAAAGTTGAAGACGAGACAATCTTTCTCCTGACCGTAGCGATGGATGCGGCCAACCCGCTGTTCAAGCCGCACTGGATTCCAGGGAATGTCAAAGTTGACCATCAGCCAGCAGAACTGCAGATTGATCCCTTCACCGGCAGCTTCGGTTGCGACAAGCACTTGTGCCGATTCCCGGAATTCACGCTCTGCATAGATGCGAGTCCCCGGAGTATCGCGGTCTCCGATCTTCAATCCGCCGTGAATTTGCGTCAGCGTGAGTCCCCATTCCCGCAGCTTACCGAGCGGCCGCTCATCTCGGCCATCGCCAGCGAGGTAATCGAGGGTGTCCTTATGCTCTGTGAAAATCAGCAGCTTCATCTTCGGATTATCGAAGATCCCTTCAGACTGGAGGATCGCCCGCAGTTTCTGCAGTTTGGTTTGAACTTCGCGGCCCTCCAGGGGTCGCGCATGTTCGATAAGTACTGAGAGTCTGCCGATTTCTTCTTTGAGCGTCGCTGGATCAGCGGTCAGGACCTCGTCTTCGAGTTTTTCGATCAGGCGCGTCTGCTCGTCTTCGGTAAGTTCATCGAAGTCGTCCGGCAACTTGCGTTCAATCTGTTCCTGCCGGTAGGCTTCAGGATCGTCGAGAATTTTCTGACGCCGGATCCGCATGCGTTCCAGGCTTCTGCGGACAGCAAACACCGACGAGGCCATACGACGTTGCAACATTGCCATCGTGAAGCCGACGGCACGGGCTCTTGCAGTTTCCTGGCTGGCGGCGACCATAGATTGATCTTCCACGTATCGGGTCAGTTCGTCGTAGAACTCCAGCTCTTCACCATCCAGATCAAACGCAGCAGTGCGGACGTCACGTTTGGTGAACAGGTTGTGGACTTCACCGGTCTCCGGATCCGGAAACGAGACGAGGGCTTCTTTGGTTCGCCGCAGGTAAAACGGTGCTTCGTGTTCGCGAAGTGCCTTCTGCAGACTCTCGATGCTGCCATAGACATCAGGGTCGAGCAGAGCCAGAAACCGCCGGAAGTGTTCGGGGTCGCCTTTGTGCGGAGTCGCTGTCATCAGCAGAAAGTGGTCTGTCATCCTGGAGAGCGATTCTCCAAGCCGGTAAGCATATGTCTTTCGGTCATCAGCCGGAGCGCTCATCTTGTGGGCTTCATCGACAATGATCAGATCCCAGCGTGAGCGCAGCAGACTTTCGCGGGCGTCTTCCACAATGGAAACCCAGGATACCGATGTGATCACCTGATCGCGTTCCTGCCATGGGTTCTGCCCATAGTTGGCACGCAGCACGTCGCCACGGATGACATCGAATTTCTCGCGAAACTTTTCGGAGAGTTCTCGTTGCCACTGAAAGGTCAGGTTCGCTGGCGTGACGATGAGGACTCGCCGAACGAGGCCGCGAGCTTTCAGTTCTTTCAGCAACAATCCGGCCATGACGGTCTTACCGGCACCGGGATCATCAGCCAGTAGAAAACGGATGCGAGGCAGTTTCAGAAAGTAGCCGTAGACCGCTTCCAACTGATGCGGTAGCGGATCGACACGGGCGATGGACAGCGAGAAAAATGGATCGTATTCGTACGCCAACCCAAGCCGCTGTGCCTCAATGCCAAGACGAAATAATCGTGCGTCACCGTCAAATGGTTCAGTTTCTGCAGAGATTGTCAACTGGGCAAGTTGCGTGGCATTCAGCACAGGATCGTAGGTGAGCCCTGTTCTCACGCCACGGCCAATGATTTTCAGCGAAGTGCCAAACGGTGTGACAGCCAGAACTTCGACGGCCTCAGGCAGCGTTGGTCCGCGAATGATGCTGCCGGGTTGAATGGATTGGGTTGTCATATGCGTTACGGGAGGAGGGAATCAGAGAAGCAACATGCTCCTGGGCTCGGCAGCTTAACAACGCTTAGTCCGTGCGTGTACCAGTGTCGAGAGAATACCAAAAAACCGTCCGCTTTGGATTCAAGCACCATCTGGGATTGAAACGCAGTGGATTCCCCTCCGTAAGTTGAAGGCCTACAATTCCGAGGTCGCTGCTGCGGTCATCAATATCTCGTCTCTGGCAGTGAAATGAAAAAGGCAGACAAGATATGACTTCAAATTCCGCGCGGGCTCAGGTGCGAGCCGGCATGGTCGGGATGGGAATGATTTTTGATGACACGTATCGACCGTTCTTCGAGAACGTAAAGCTACGGGGACTCTACGACCGCTCATTTGGCGACGTCGATATTCCGCTCGTTGCCGTTGCATCGAAAACGGGACAGCGGGCGGATCGATATCAGAAGCAGGCAAAGTCGCTGGGGATTGAGTTCCAGAACTTTCGCGGTGACAACGCCGTGCAGGAGTTGCTCCGTCAGGATCTGACGTTCGCCTGCGTCGCGACACCTGACGATCGCCATTTCGAAGCCAGCAAAGCGATTCTACAGGCGGGCGTGCATCTTCTGGTGGAAAAACCGTCAGTGTTGTCGCTGCAGGAACTGGATGAACTTGTCGCATTGGCGAAAGAACGTGGCGTCCTGGCGCGGGTCGTGTACCACAAACTGTTGGACCCGGATCATAAGAAGCTCCGGACGCTCGTCTATGACAAAGTACTGCAGCATGTGAACAATGGCTATTGTTCGCTGTTAGAGCCACGGCAGATTTCCGGCGCTCAGTTTTCCGAATGGATCACCGGTCGGAATCCGGGAACGTACGTCGCCGTCCACTATATTAAGCTCATCGACTTCACCTTTGGCGGTCGCCTGAAAACAATTACCTGTACCGGGCAGCGTGGCATCGTGGGAGCGGCAGACGGAAACACATGGGACAGTGTGCAATTGCGGCTGATTTATGAATACGATTCCGGGCGTGAGGCGGCATTTGACATCCATACGTCCTGGGTGACTCCTGACAATTTTCCCGGCTATGTGGAACAGGAAGTTCAGTTTCGTTTCGACAATGGCATCTGGAACGGACATTCCCGCAAACGCGGGGTTGAGCTCACGGTCGAAAATCTGACGCCAATCCGCATGAAAAACACGATCAATAATCACTACAACGCAACGTTTGTGGAGCCGTGGGGTGAGAGGACTCAACGCGGCTATGGT
>JAYUVA010000453.1:0-9984 GCA_043754375.1 Candidatus Kuenenia sp.
TCATTTGTGACTCGATGCCGGGCTTCTCCTGAGTTTGGGCGGGCATAGTCGCTGAGTTGTCTTGACTTTCTTTGGTCATCACTCTTTCCTTCAAAAATCGTTTACTAGCCGAATCGTTTTTGCAAACACCAAACCGGCGTGCCGTGAGTGCCGAATCCAACAGCCACTTCACACAATGGAAGTCGGACGCCAGTGCCTTCAATCAATTCCCGATTGGGTGAGCCGAAAGCCAGGTATCTTATGACGGCAAGCGTGACGGTGTCGGGCATTAATCTCCGTCAGACGCGATCGCGCAGCCCTCTTACTCCGTTTAATTTGGCACAATGGTCACAGCAATAGATTATTCCGTCAGCCTCTAGCCCGTGCCCAATGATGCGGCAGCGACAGTTTCCGCAAGTGGGCGCTAAGGCCTGAATCGCACATTCAAAACTATCGAAAATATGTGACTTTCCGTTGCTGATGATCTCGAAACATTTGTCGTACTTATTGCCACAAGTCTCGCACGTGTTCATCGCTTACACCCTGCCTTCCACACAATGGTTAACGAGATTTTCAACGAAACAACCTACGTCCTGCCGGAAGTTGCCGGCTGAGCCCATCAGACCGCAAATCCGCCCATGTTGCCGTTTCACTGCCAATTAAGTGGGCGACAGAACGACCTTGATGCATCCATCTTGTTTGTCTCTGAACGTCTCGTATGCTGCAGGAGCCTCATCAAGTGTAAGTCGGTGAGTAATGACGAAGGACGGATCAATCTCTTCCGCTTCAATCTTCTGCAGGAGCGGTTTCAGATAGCGCTGCATATGAGTCTGGCCAGTCTTTAGCGTAAGCCCCTTATTCATTAAGGCTCCAAATGGCAATCGGTCAACCATGCCGACGTACGCACCCGGCACAGAAATGGACCCGGCCTTTCGACAGCACATAATGGCTTCGCTTAACACATGCGCGCGATCCGCGGTCAGGACGGCAGACTTCACCTTCTGCATCGCCGTCGAGAACAGGCCGGCGGCATGCGCCTCACATCCGACCGCGTCAATGCAGCGATCCGGACCGCGTCCGTTGGTCATCTCCATCAGTTTGTCGTAGACGGTCTCTGTTTCGAAATTGATGGTTTCCGCAAGGCCGGCCTCGCGAGCCATCGCCAGTCTCTCCGGGACGCAATCGATCGCGATCACACGTCCCGCTTTGAACATCCAGGCACTTTTGATCGCCATCTGAGCCACGGGACCGCAGCCCCAGATCGCGACAGTATCCCCAGGTTCAATGTTGCAGTTCTCTGCAGCCATATAGCCAGTCGGGAAAATGTCCGACAGGAATAGAACCTTCTCATCGGGAATCTCAGATTCGATTTTGATCGGGCCGATGTCAGCAAATGGCACTCGAAGGTACTCCGCCTGTCCGCCAGGAATGCCTCCCATCATATGAGAAAATCCAAACAGCCCGGCGGGAGCGTGGCCCATCGCTTTTCTTGCCATTGCGGCGTTTGGGTTTGACGTGTCACAACAGGAATAGAGAGACTTTTGGCAAAAGAAGCAGCTTCCGCACGAAATCGTGAACGGTACGACAACGCGGTCTCCAGGTTTCAGATTCGTGATTTCGCTGCCTGTCTCGACGACAATTCCCATCGATTCGTGGCCGAGGATGTCCCCTTTCTCCATCGTGGGCACCCAGCCATTCAGTAAGTGCAGGTCGGAACCACAGATGCCGGTCGCCGTAATCCTGATAATTGCGTCGCGAGCATGCAGAATCTTCGGATCGGGGACCGTATCCACACGAACATCGCCTGTACCGTGCCAGCAGAGTGCTTTCATTACATTTCTCCATTAAAGAATCGAAAAACGAACCGGCATTTTCACTATTTGACAGGTAGCAGGTTTCTTCAATAAATGACTCAGTGGACCGCACATAAGATCTATCCCCGCGTGATCCGCCAGACTACGCCTGTGCCGGGATACGGACGCGGCGTCGGACCCGTCCCGCTTTGCATGAAGATGACCGCGCCGATGTCCACCACGTAGAGCGCATCGCCAGGGCGGTCGTGCTGAGTGCCAAAAGCAAGGACACTGCTAACTTTCCTCCATCTTTGAGCGTGACCTCCGCGAACGTGAGCACGCCGTCCCTGGTCACGAAATCCGCCTCACGACGGATGGCGAACGTGCCGGCGAGATCTCCCGCGCAATGGACATAGTTGATGGCCGAGCTTGTGAGGATTTTTGTAGTCACCACGAACCCGTGACCGGTCTGGCCGTCCTCCAAACGGATCTTGTCGGAGGCTTCGACAATGACCGCGAACTCGCCACCGCCTGTCCGCCTGGACCGTGACTCGATCGGCGTGTCGCCCCTGTCGATCCGCACGACCAGATCATGCGACGCGTCGACCATACCTTTGATGTGGGCGCGTCCTGCTTCGACAGTCGATTTGTCGATATCCGCGTTGGCCGTTGTGCAGGCTGCACTCGTGCAAAGGACTGCCACCAGTGCCACGAACAAGTTCATCGTTCTCATCGCAAGCTCCGTAATAGAATTTCGTCAAGCACAGCTGACGCGCCCCAGGGTTGAAGTGCGCCTGTCGGGTCATCACTTCTTCACATCGCCAGCCGTTACCTCTTTCTTATGCGCTGCGAAGGCCGCCAGGACTTCTCCCGTCTCACGCGCAGGCACTTTGGCGAAGTCCAGGCTGCGCCCCAGTTCGGCAGCAACCTCGTCGAATTCGTCTGGCGAGATTTTGAGGTCGCGATGCGCCTCCTCAAGACCCAATTCAGTCTTTCCCGGCTTGGTTGCCGAGTATTTGAACGGCCCGCCCGTGACTTCGCAGACCCAGAGAGTGCGCATAAACTTGAGGCCCGGCAACCGGTCCAGGTTCTTTGTGTGCCATTCACGGAGAGCTGGGTTCTTGGAAGTTTTTCCGACTATCGGGTTCTGCACCACTGCGTCGCTAAAGTGGTCAACGACCGCGGCGATGGCGAAGACGCCGCCCAGCCGTTCGTACAGAGTCTTCTCGGCCTTCGGAGCGGCTTGGCCGGAAATCGCGACGAGAAGGGCTGTTAGAGCCATTGTTGTCGCGAGTGGTTTGATCAAAGAAGTTTTTGTTTTCATGATTCTGTTTCCTTTTAATTTGGTTTGGTTTGGTTTGGTTTTCTGACCCGCGTGATGCGAGCAAAAGTGTTTTAGCGCCATTCCATCGGCTTTTCGACCCGGTCGATCAGCGACGGCCAGGAGTCGCCTGTATTCGACTTCCGCATGAGGATCGCGCCCTTCGCAGAATAATGCCTCAAAAGGAATCATGTCCTCGTGTTCAAAAATCAGTGCCTGCCTCTCTGTATCCACTGGATCTCTCGAGTAAATTTGGATTGAGGTTAAGGTTCTCGAAGGAGATTGCCTGGGGAACGTCCGTCTGTGAATGCAGTCGATCGCAGCCCCAGGAATCTCATTTAAGCCAATGAACTGTGTCATTTTTCTGGGACGGGAGCATTTTCATTCGATGTCTTCGGGCGAGTCGTGTTGCCCCGTTGGGCGGAGTTGGCTCCGAGTTCCTGAGAGAGCTCCTCAGCCTTTCTCATGTGTTGTTCGACCTTCGTCGTCGCATCACTGATGAGCTTCTGGAATTCATCGTTGCCGACTGAATCCATCGCCTTCAGCTCGGCCACGGCCCAGGTATGCGATCCGATCGTGAAGCCCAGAAATCCCATGTCGAATTCCTGTCCGTGATACTTACTCAGCATTTCAGTCGTTGACTGGACATAGTTTTCCGTCGCCTGACGATCGATGCTCAGGATGCGGTGCAGTGGTGTTGTTCCATGTTCCGTTTGCGCATGCTTCCCGTCGCGGGCTCGGTCCTTGTCTGTGGAATCGTTTTCGTTGCCCGGCTCGGCCCCGTCTGGAGTCCGAGGAGGGTTTCCTTCTCCTTTCGCGGGATTGTCGATGGTATCTGACCTGTCGTCAGCGTCAGTCGCTCCGCGGAAGCCTGCGGCATGTGTGATCCCTGCGCGGTTCAGCTCCGTGAGTCGCACAACTCCGGGAGCACATTCACGCAGCTTTTCGCTGCACTTCGTGTGTTCTTCCACGAGCATTCTTGCGAACTGCTTCACCTTCTCGTTCGTCGAACGTTCTTCTGCGAGTTGCGCTAGTTGAATTGTGCTCTGATCCATCAGCATCAGTTTGCCAGCGAAGTATTCGGCGACCGCTGCGTCGTTCCCTCTCGGATCCGCATATGCGTTAGCGCTCAGCCGATCTGCTCGCGCTTCGGCTCTGTCTGCCCGTTTCTGTGCAGGCGTTTCCTTGGCGTTGATCTTTGTGTCCTGTGCGATTGCTGTAATACACGCGAGCCCCATCAGCGCGAGTGCAATTCCGTGTCTGAACAATTTCATATTGAACTCCTTTTTCGAACCTAAGCTGACACGTGTCACGGTGTCATAAAAACTGTGACGCAGAACCAATCTGTGTCACAAACCTGACAGACGAATTGTCCATCGTTAACAACTGTGCCGAGATGACAATGCGGCAGCCATCAGGCACCGCAAGGGATGTCCTGGGCAAGGATCACTTCCTACTCAAACAGATTCGAACCGCTAAACGCAGCATCGACGTCGAGATATCCCAAGTCATAGTTGGTTAAAACGCCTCCACTGATCGTTTGGACGTTGGTGGAAGGGGCGTTGTAAAGCTTTGAGGGATTCGTGTAGAACGATGCATCAAGTCTCGCGATCAGCGTTCCGCTGAGGGGTTTTGGTGCCGGACCGCTCGCTGGATTCCAGCGAAACAGGTCGCCTGCTTTTGTGAGATAGACCCAACCGCGGACTGAATCGGAATACAGAAACCGTTCCTGATTCGTGCCAAACGATTCAAAGAACTTGCCCGTGAAGCTAAGCCTAAACTGCTGATCCAAACGATATGCAAGATCTGCCACCGGACTGAATGGTGCCGTCTGGATTTCGTTGCTGGCAATTACATGTCGAACGGTATAGGTACCGGGAACGACGTTCGTGAATTGGTACACACCTCGCTCGACATTGGGATCGATCCCCGGATTGCCGTCGGATTCGACGTCTGCCGAGCGAACCTGTCTTACTACGTTGCCATCGCGATCAACCAACTCTACGATCCGATTGTTAGTAAACAATTCCGTAGATTCTCGGATGCCGTTGCGATTCGTATCTTCGAAGACGCGGCCAGAAATCGTAGTGGGCCGGTAGTTGCCAAATTGCGGACCTGCGACCACGCTTCCCGCGGTCAGCCCGATTCGCGGGTTCATGGCATCCGACAACAACTGTGGATTTGTGTGGAATGCCGGATTTAGCTTTTTAAGGAATGTGCCGTTCACAAGACCATTGGCTCCGCCGCTGGAATTGTCCCAACTGTAGACAGAGCCATCCGGCAGAATGTAGACCCAGCCGGTACTTTGTCTCAGCCAGTTTTCACCGCGACCTCCAAAATTCGTGTGATAATCGCCGGTGTACACCAGACCGCGCGCCTGATCAAGGTCGTACGCAGCCAAGGCATCCACGGCAGAAGCGCCTGCACTCTGGACGAATCCCGCCTGCAGCACTTCGCGAATTGAATAGGTTCCGGTGACGAGAACGTCGAATTGATACACGCCGCGTTCCGTCTCGGGATCGATCGAACCATTTGTGTTGAGGTCACGGTCCATCGTCATGGACGTGCCGATCACCACGCCGGCTGAATTCAGCAATTCGATGGTCCAGCCATTCAGGAAGGGTTCGTTGACGGCTTCAATCAGCAGATATTCATCTCGATAGAACCGCGTCGGTAGCCGCGCTACGACGGTGCCGGTCAACTGACCTGGCGTGTTGCTCCATTTCGTCAGTGAACCATCGGGTCGAATGAAGTACCAATCCTGATTCGCAGCTCGAACCCACTTTTCCTGACCACCGAACACATTGAAGAAGAATTTTCCGTTTTGAGCGAAAAAGCCAAGGTCGACTAATCCGTTTGGCAGTCGCACTCCGTCGCCGTTGATGTCGAGCCATTTGCGACCTGTGACGCCGGGGACGTCGAATTCCACAGCGCCGATATCGAATCTCACATTCTTTGGACGGGTCACCCCACGTTGATCGACAGTGACTCCCGATGCCGTGAGGTCGGTACCAGCATCAATAGCCACACTGCCGAGAATCAGCAGATGCGTAAGCGAACCGCCGCCGTTGTCTGCCAGTACCGGATTGAGAATTTCTGCAACCGGACGTGTTCCAACACCAGCAATGCCAACGATGTTGCCGTTAGAACCGTTCGTCAGTCCGCCGCTTGATGCAGCGTTGCCTATCAGATTCGTTGCACTGGTGACGGCCACGGAGCCATTGATATCATCTGACTGCCTGCCGCCGCCTGATTCGTTCCCGGCGACGATGGTATTCGTCAGAGTCGTTGTGCCTCCCGTTGTCTTGATACCTCCGCCATTGCCGACGCCAGTTGCGGAATTATCTGTCACCGTGCTGTTGCGAATGGTGAGTGTGCCTGTGGACGAATTCCACAGTCCGCCGCCTTCGAGATCGGCAGTGTTTCCACTGACGGTCGAGTTCACGATCAGCGTCCGGCCTGCGCCTGTGATGTGGAGTCCACCACCATTCCCTGGTGCAGTCATGTGGGTGCCGATCGCAAAGTTGTTGATCAGAGACACTCTTGTTAGTGTCATGCCTGTGACGCCGACAACGTTGGCTGCGTCTTCGATCCCTCCGCCAGCACGTTCCGCTTCATTGTCACGGATCGTCGCGTTGGTGATAGTCACAACACCACCGGTAAAGTTAAAGATCCCCCCTCCGCTTCCCAGAGTACCTCTGGCGCGATTACCGGCAATTTCGACGGGAGCCAAGGTGCCATCAATTCGTACAATCCCGCCGTTGTTGAAGACTCCGCCGCCACCGTCGTCCGCTGCAGCACCAAGTGCATCATTCGATTGAATCAACGTCCCGTTCTGGATTATCAGCGTCGCGCCAGCCTGATTCCACAAGCCACCGCCTTCCCGAGCCGCAGCGTTTCCGAATACACTACCACCGTCAAGCGTCACAGTTGCGATCCCGGTAACATGAAGGCCACCGCCGTTGCCAGGGTTTGCTGTTCCCGCACTGCCGTTCACATCGTTGCCGATCAGATTGACGTTGTTCAGACGAACAGTTCCGGTCCCGATCTCCAGTCCACCACCCGCCCGATTTGCGGTGTTCGCACCAAGCGTAGCGTCAGTAATTGTCACATTACCGCCTGTACTGAAAATGCCACCACCACTGCCCGATGCGCCACTGGCACGATTGTTCGAAATCGCAACAAACGCACTTACGCCACCGATGGACAGCGTGCCCCCATTATTAAAGATGCCG
This sequence comes from Candidatus Kuenenia sp., assembly GCA_043754375.1. Lineage (GTDB taxonomy): Bacteria > Planctomycetota > Planctomycetia > Planctomycetales > Planctomycetaceae > SXXK01. The sequence continues at coordinate 7,329 of JAYUVA010000453.1, forward strand.
CCGCCCCCATCGGCTGCCGTCGCCCCTGCTGCTATGTTGCCTTTAATGACGGAATTACCCCGAATCGTGAGGCCTCCAGTTCCGTTGAAAATGGCTCCGCCACGTTTCTGAGCGACGCTGTTTTGAATTGTCAAATCAGTCAACATTACATCTTCACTGTCGGCAATCCATAGTGCACCACCGTCAACTTTCACACCGCTCGAAGCCTCACCATTTGATAGTGTCATGGCGGTGAGTGCGACGGACGAATTCGATCCGACGCTGCCGACGGTTTCAATCGCAAAAACTCGGCTGAGCCGGTTGGCATTCAGAGTCACTGCCGAACTCAGTCCGAGGCCGCTGATTTGCAGATCGTCACTGATCGCAAACTCGCCTTGAGCCACATTGATGGTGGCACCGCTGAGTGAAGTGGCGAAGACGATCGAATCGCCATCGATACTTCCCGCAGCAGCGTCGCCAAACGGCGTATTCGTGTTGCTCGCCCGGATGGCTTCGCGAAGACTCAACTGGCCATCGGACGTGCCATTGAAATCGCCAAGATCGTCTGTCACTGTATTCACTACAAACACGGTCAGGAGAGTTCTTGTCTCAAGAACTTCCGCAGGTATGCTGTTCGATTTTGAACAACCCATCCGGCAGGCCGCACGTCTACCCCGTTTCATGGAGATTTCTGTTGGAAAAATACTATTCAGCCACTGCTTAAACATGTCATACTCTTTCAGGATAGCGGGAGAACCACGCCGAAACGAGGTTTTGTAGAAATGTGCCAGGAGTACACTGTCGATCTCAGACGAACTGCAACCGCCGCTTTCGTCCGAGTCGACAATGTTTACAATCATTCAAGGCGTGATCAGTCAGCAAAGGGAATGCGCATGCGATCTCGCCAGCACGTTCCCTGTCAAAATGAGAGAGACAACGCTTAACATTAATGGAAATTCAGCACCCCGCCGCGTGTTGCCTTCAGCACTGCGAAAGGCACATCGCAACGATCAAGTCACATATCGCGGCACATTGATGTTGTAGTAATCCGCTTCAAGGTACTCGAGCGCCAGCGCGAAGTTCAAAATCGCGATGTCATTCGATGCGGATGGAGTATTGGAAAATGTCAGTGCAGGGCCACCATTCAGACTTGCGATGAATGGACTTGCGCTGGCAACAACTTCAGCCACGGTGAGGGCGCGTTCGAAATCCAGCTCTTGCCCATAGAGGTTTTCAGTCATCGGCCGATATTGCAACACGTTGAAATATCCAGCGTGACGGGCCTCAATCAGAGCAATCGAGCCTGCGGCAGCCAAATACGTTCGACTCAGAATCGCGGGTGCAGCTCCGAGATATGCTCCAACTCCGGTGTTCTCAAGAGCGCGTGATGTGTTGAGGAATGCAGTAAGATTTGGCTGCAGAAGGTTCTTAAATGTCGGCTTCGGACGGGCCAGATTTCCGAGCGCCGTTTTGAGAAACGTCACATGGGCATTTTCATGCCGCTGCACAAGTTTAAGTTGCTGGAGCAATGCGAAACTCGGAGAAGGGCCGGTCTGAGCAATTGCTTTGTCCGATGTCCCGATCGCGACTACCGTCCCCGCACAGGCCGTACCAATCAACGCACTGGTACCTCGGATAAATCGCCTTCGATCCAGCGGCCTTTCAGCACATTTGTCGGGAGTCATGGTCTCTGGATTGCTACTGACATCGCCATTTGGCAGTGTCGGTAGATTGTAATGCTGGAGGGATTCAGGTCGTGAGTTCATTAAAGCTGTTCCTTAGAGTTAAACAAGAAAGTAGTGACGATCAATAGCTCGCTGACGGACGTCAGCGAATGCACAAGCGAATTTGTTTATGTGGCGAAGGATCCGTGTCGTTTACATTGGGAACTTTCTATAAATTGGCAGTTCAAAATAAGGACGTTGGAATCAAACCACTCGCATGAAAGCCACGAGATAGAATTTCTCGTCAGCCGATAATCTGAGTTCCAGAACCAGACTGCCTCAAACCATCAAATGCTGTAGTCGTTACGGGGACGGCAGCCGTCATTGGAGTACCGATGTCTCCTGCACTGCGAAGATTCGCCGGAACGACCTGGACGACGGAAGCCGCCTGTCCGGAGGAGGCACCTCCGACCGTCGTGTCGGCTGCCTTGGCACCGCGACCGATGAGGCCGAAGAGCAGGCCGATAGCCCCGATAGCAAAGCCGGACAGGATCGTGCCGACGCAGGTGTATTTCTGCCAGGTCGGGGCATTTGGTACGGGCATCAGGAAATAGTAGTACCACAGCCCCGCCCAGATGATCATCAGCGTGCCAACGGTGACGTATTTTATCGCGCCGGCCGCGCTTCGGGATTGGTTTCGAAACAACTCGAACATGATGGATCTCCTCAAGATTAGTGTCTGTTGCCGGTACATCCTACGGCGACGGCGATCAAACCCAATGTCATCAAAACTCGCATGATGGGCTCCTTACGTCTTAGAGCACTCGCAGGAACACGACGAGGTCTGTTTTCTCGTTCGCGGTCAGCTTGAGTTCCAGAATCAGATTGAAAAACTCAACGGTGTCGTCCAGCGTGAGCAATCGACCGTCGTGGAGATACGGCGGTGAGTCCTTAATGCCACGCAGCGGAAATGTCTTGATCGGGCCATCAGCCGACGCCATCCGCCCGTTGAT
>JAYUVA010000454.1:0-6041 GCA_043754375.1 Candidatus Kuenenia sp.
GATTATCTGCAATGGATTCAAAGATGCAGAATTTATCGAAATGGCTCTGTTGGCACAAAAGATTGGCCGGAACGTCATTCCGGTCGTCGAAAAGTACACTGAACTGGAATTGATTCTGAAGTATGCCGAAAAACTGAACGTTCGTCCGCAAATCGGGATGCGGGTCAAACTGGCGGCACGCGGCTCCGGACGCTGGCAGTCTTCCGGCGGCTACCGTTCGAAGTTTGGTTTGCGGGCCAACGAGATACTGATGGCTCTGGACGAACTCAAGAAGCGCGGTATGGAAGATTGCTTCACACTGCTGCATTTCCATCTGGGCAGCCAGATTACCAACATTCGTCAGGTCAAAGCAGCTCTGAATGAAGCAGCACGGGTTTATACAGAACTCGTTGGTCGCGGCGCGGGGCTGAAGTACCTGGACGTCGGTGGTGGTCTGGGGGTGGACTACGACGGATCGCAGACGAACTTCGAATCGAGCATGAATTATACGCTGGAGGAATACGCCCGCGACGTCGTCTACACGATTCAGACGGTCTGCGACGAAGCAAACGTCCCGCATCCAAATATCATTTCGGAAAGTGGCCGGGCGATTTCAGCGTTTCACAGCGTGCTGATTTTTGGCGTGCTGGGAGTTTCGCAGCAAGGCGAAGACACGTCAGAAGCTGAACTCGCTCCTCCGGAAGAAGCCGAACAGTCGTTGCACGATTTGTATCAGAGCTATAAAGGTGTCAACCAGCGAAACGTACTGGAATCCTACCACGACGCACAGACCTCGATCGACACCGTGATGACCCTGTTCAACACAGGATATGTGTCGCTGGAACAGCGCTGCCTTGCGGAGAACATCTACTTCGCACTCTGTCGCCGAATCTGGCAGATTACCGGCACGCTCGATTACGTTCCGGAAGAACTGGAACGGCTCGACAAATTGTTGTCGGACAATTACTTCTGCAACTTCTCGTTGTTTCAATCCTGCCCGGATTCATGGGCGATCAAGCAACTGTTTCCCGTGATGCCCATTCATCAGCTGGACAGCCGGCCGACCCGACACGCGGTGTTGAGCGACATCACGTGCGATTCGGACGGAAAGATCGATCAGTTCATCGACCGCCGCGACGTACGTCGGACAATCATGCTGCATGAGTATGATGGTTCCCCGTACTACCTTGGCATATTTCTGATCGGCGCCTATCAGGAAATCCTCGGCGACCTGCACAATCTGTTCGGTGACACAAATGCCGTGCATGTGGATTTGTCGCCGTCGGGCGAAGTCGTCCTCGATACGATCATCAAGGGTGAAACTGTCAGTGAAGTACTGGACTATGTTCAGTTTCGTGGCCGCGATCTGATCAACCGATTGCAGGCGTCTGTCGAAGTGGCAGTTCGCGAAAACCGGATTGACCATAACATGGCTGGCCAGTTCGTGAAGTTCTACGAAGAAGCGTTGAACGGTTATACCTACCTGGAAGAACCCGACGGCGAATAGGGCAGGATCGGGTTACCATGCTTCGCGCGGGCACAAGTGAGACAATTGGCGAGCGGCATGCGTCAGCTTGCCGGTACAAGAGCGAGGTACCGGAGGGCTCACGCCGCTCCGCTCGCCGGACTCATTTCCGTCCGCTCGGAGCATCGCATCAGCGCCCCCGAAGCGGAACAACATGACAATCACCCTGCCACATAATACGCCCCGCATTGTAACATTCGGCGAGATCATGGCACGGATGGCACCGTCTGGCATGCTGCGGTTGCGGCAAGTGCTGCCGGGCTCGCTTGACATTACGTTTGCCGGCGCCGAAGCGAATGTCGCAGCGTCGCTGGCGTTGCTGGGCTGTCGAGCTGACTTTGTCACCGCGTTACCGGACGGACCGCTGACTGACGGCTGTCTCGGCAACCTGCGCAGTGTCGGAGTCGGAGTGGATCACATTCGTATTACGGATGGCGGTCGTTTGGGAATCTACTTCGTCGAGATGGGAGCAAACCAGCGCCCCAGCCGTGTGTTCTATGATCGCGACTACAGTGCCATCAGTCAGGCTAAAGCGAACGATTTTGATTGGGACACAATTCTGGAAGGTGCATCGTGGCTGCATCTGACAGGTATCACGCCGGCGCTGTCAAAGACCGCCGCTGAGACAACCCTGCACGCCGCTCGATCCGCTCGGGAACACGGCGTTTCGGTATCGTGCGATGTGAATTTCCGCAGCAAACTCTGGCGCTGGGATCCAACGCGCCCGTCACAGCAACTGGCGGGCGAAGTGCTGCGGGATTTGATTCCGCTTGTTGATTTGCTCATGGCAAGTGAAGAAGATTTTCGTCTGGTGGGTGTGACCGCATCCGACGCGGTCAAAAATCCCGGAGCATCGGCTGGCATCGATACCGATCGAGCCGCCATGATGGCACGTCGCATGGCGACCGCATTTCCAAATCTCCGGATGATTGCAACGACGCTGCGGGAGAATATCTCTGCCAGTCATAACAACTGGGGCGCAATGTTGCTGGATGTTCAAAGCGACACTGTGTATCAGGCACCGCTCCAGAACGGGCTCTACCAGCCGTACGAAATTCGCAGCATCGTCGATCGTGTTGGAGGCGGTGACGCGTTTGACGCCGGGCTGCTCTTCGGCCTGACGCATCCCGAGTTCACCCTGCAGACCTCGCTCGAATTTGCCACCGCCGCATCCTGTCTGTCTCATTCCGTTGTCGGCGACTGCAATTTCGCTTCACGCGAAGAAATCGAAGATCTGATGCACGGCGCTCGTTCGGGGCGTGTGGTTCGGTAAACAGACGTTCTGTAGCACATGTCGTGTCCTTGGTGCACGTGCTAGTTTCAGCTACTGGCAATGATGGTCGGACTTTTCAAAATTCTGATGAGTGACCTCAATGCAGAATTCCAGAGAATTGGCTCCAATGATTGCTTGTCATCGCATTGTCATCAGTTTCACCGCCCTCATGTTCAGCACAACTACTGTGTCATCAAATTTGGCACAGGAAATTACCGCACCGCCGCCTGAATTGAAAACGTCGGAGTTCTACGCAAAGTATGTCAGCGCCGACGGATACCCGATCGTGGCGTCTGCAGGCGTCAATGATTTCGCATTAAGAGAGGCCGCGTTTCTGGTCAACATGTTGCTGGCGAAACGACCGGATGTGCGCGATGCAATGATCAAAAGCGGCTCCAGAATGTGTGTCATAGGTGCACATGAATTTACGACCGATTTACCAGAATGGAGATGGATGGGAGCAGAATCGGAGGACAACAAACAGGCGAAGGGCGTCACGGCACAAAACTTCTGGGACGCGCGAGCCCGGGGGATGGGAGGTTCAGAAACGGATCCGTACTGCTCGTGCGGGGAAGAAAACCTGCTGAACTACTCCGGCGATCCGTATGCGACTGAGAACATTCTGATTCACGAATTCGCCCATAATATCCACCTGCGAGGACTCGTGAATGTGGATCCGACATTTGATCCACGGTTGAAAGCAGCGTACCGGAAGGCGATGAGCGCAGGCTTGTGGAAAGGAAAATATGCGTCGGTAAATCACCACGAATACTTCGCAGAAGGCGTGCAGTCATGGTTCGACAACAACCGCGAAGATGACCACGACCACAACCATGTGAATACTCGAGAAGAACTGCTGGATTATGATCCGGAACTTGCGGCGCTCTGTCGCGAAGTGTTTCGAGATACCGAACTGCGCTACACGAAAGCCATCACACGACTTGACGGTCACATGCAGGGTTATCACCCAGCAAACGCTCCGACGTTTGTCTGGCCTGAGCGACTGCTTCACGCAAAAGACGTCATCCACAAACAGGCCACGGAACGAAACCAATAATCACCGGAATGCAGCAACGGCGGGACATGAAAGATTGCCGCTCACGATCCTGGAGTATCGGGACGGATCGATCTTCGTCGCTGGTGCAGGCAAGGTGGCGTTAAGCTTATCGCATTCGGCTCAATCCCGAAGTCAGAGAAGCGCGACAGCAACCCAATGTGCCCCGATGCTCCGCATCGGGAATTCGAAAGAAATCAAAACCGATCTGTTCAGGCTGCGGCAGGAAACGCCCGGGCTACGATTGTCAGGTCGGAAAACTTCCTGAGCCAGAATCTACCCACAGATTCTGCTGACAAAGCACTAATTCAGGTTCATGGACTTCAGAAACGGAAACTGTTCCGGATTCTGGATTCCGTCGGCAGACACACCTTCTGCGTACCAGGCGGGATTGCTCTTGAAAAGACTGCGATTGAATGGCGTGGTGAAGAAGAAGACACGGCCTTTGTAAAATGCACCCAGTTCAATAGCGCCGGTTTCTGCCCGGCGTCCCCGCTGCAATTGTACAGGGTCGCAGCCGTGCAGGCCGGGGAGAAACTGTTTCGGACTGGCAAAGAAGACCTCTCGTTCTTCGGCCGATTGAAAGAAGTAATCAACGCCGTCGAATGAACCAACAAACGCTTCACTCCCCTTCAGCCACTTCTTATCACGCATCATGGCCACCGGACAAAATCCACCCAACCCGACAACTTTGCCATCCCGCATGACGAGCAGACATCGACGCAGGTTATCGTCCATTTCCGAAATTGGATTTGCGGTCGGATCAGTTCCGTTACCGACGCCTGATTTGTCAAGGCGCGCCTTATATTCTGCCAGCGTGGCACTGCCGGTGTACCGCGCGAGTTCCAGGCCGTCGGATCCTATCACGACCTCTGTGGGCAAAGATGAAATGGCGTATTTTGCAATAAGTTCCGGGTCACGATCCGCGTCGATCCGCACGCCAATCACAGTCGTGCCAAGATGCTTCATCACGTCCGGCTGACCAAGCACTGCAGAATCCATCTGGCGGCATGCTCCGCACCACACGGCTTCAAAGTGCAGTATGATGGGGACATTCTTTTCGATCGACATTCTTTTTGCGTCGTCGAATGAATCCAGCCATTTTCCGGACGACGTGTCATTGGCATCGCTGACGACGTGTGATAATTCAGAGTTATTTGAGTCCGCAGAAATCGGGTCCAGCGCAGCAAGCGATACAGAAACAGAAAACAGTACCAGTGCACTCACGGAAATCATCCGCAGCATCCTTTCAGAACAGAGGTAGGTCGCGGCTCTTTCGTCCTGAAAGGCCCCGCGTTACTTTAGGGATCAGCTCGATCCCCAGGGGTAAGGCCGCGACGTCCTGTCGCGGCTGCCGGTTCCTGCAAAGCAGTCTGTTACTTCAGAATTCCGGATTTGGTGAGGTACGCGATGACTTCTTTCGCGAGTTCTTCTATGCCCTTATTGTCGGAATCCAACGTGAGTTCGGCCTTTTCCGGTACTTCATAAGGTGCGCTGATGCCGGTGAAATTTTTGATTTCGCCAGCACGAGCTTTTTTGTAAAGACCCTTGGGGTCGCGGGCTTCGCACGTCTCAAGACTCGCCTCAACCATGATCTCTATAAATTCTCCCGGTGGCATGAGGCCGCGTACCAAATCCCGGTCAGCCTTGTAAGGAGAAATGAAAGCGGTTGACACTATCGTCGCACCGTCGGCAAACAGTTTTGCGACTTCACCAATGCGGCGGATATTTTCGGTCCGGTCTTCGGGTGTAAAACCAAGATTCTTGTTCAGCCCCATGCGGATGTTGTCGCCATCCAGCACAAAGGTGTGCACACCCCGTTCGTGCAGCATTTGATCCACTGCGTTCGCGATCGTGCTTTTGCCACAGCCGCTCAGACCTGTGAACCAAAGCACCGCTCCACGGTGCCCGTTCAGCTTCTGACGGTCTTCGCGCTTGATGTTGTGTGCATGCCATGTAACGTTTGTCGCCTTCTGTTCAGCCATCCTTCGTTCGTCTCCGGGGAATTTCAATTCGGAATTGGGTAAATCCAGCCAGCGATTCCAGACTGCCTTCCGCAACCCGGACGAACCCGAACACCGGGCTTTCATTCGATTCAGCAACTTGCCGATCAGAAACTGCTGATCCCAATCGCTCGCCCGCTTGCCCAGGCAACAAGTCGTTCCATAAAAAACGGACGACTTTGACGGTCACCTGAACTGCGGGACTCC
>JAYUVA010000455.1:0-4929 GCA_043754375.1 Candidatus Kuenenia sp.
TCCTGTCGCTGGTCGAAAGACGGATTGTCCGTCCTCGTCGTTGGCCGTGACGGCGTTTTGACGATCTGTGCGGCGGATGGTTCGACTCGTCATGAGACACGACTGGGCAAAATAGATTCGGTTAACCTGCTCGCCGGAGAATTCTCTCCGGACGGAAGGCAAATTGTCGCAGTTGGTCAGATCGCCGGCACATCTGAAAGTATCGGCTGGGTTGTGAATGTTGATGCGATCAATCATCCGGACGAGACTCCGGCAAACGGCGCAGCAGACCCAGACGCGTCGGATGCCACATCCCTGATCGCGTGTACGTTTTCCGGGCATCAGGCAGGAGGAATTTCGGCCGTCGGATTCATTCCGAATTCTCCCTATCTGGTTTCGGGTGGCAACGACGGAGCCCTGATTCTCTGGAACTGGCGGCAACCTCTCGCCGGATCTCAGCCCATGGCGTATGAGGCCTTTCGTTACATGGCGGCCGGGCAAACAACCGCCCATGAGGCTCCTGTCACGGCAATTGCGGTTGCGGAATCCGGTGAAATTGCATCTTCCGGAATCGATGGAAAGATCTCAATCTGGAAGATCCCGATCAAACTGGAAAACGACTGAAGACTGGACGCCACCCTGTTCAAGTCGGCTGAGCCGGATCACTGCGGATGGCTGCTGAAAGCGGCTTGCAGATATCTCCAGAGGCGTGCAGCTGTCGAAGCAGGCTCCACCTGAATACGAACAATCCCTGTCGAATAAAGCAATGGGGGGAGAACGTGCGGAGAAGCATCCAGCTGGATGACAGCCTGCCATTGTCGAGTTTGAGCCGTGGACGTCCTTAAGGACGGCGGAAGTGTTAATCCGGCGACAATCAGTTCTGTCAGGGAGTCCTCGTCAGAGAGCGGTGCAATCCGATTTACGGTCCCGTGCCACGTCAATCCGGGATTGCATGATGGCTGAAATTTGGCCACCTGCAATCGCTGCAACAGCACCGCATCCTGTGCGTCGAGTTGCAGGAGGACTTCACAGGCTCCGGGTTCGGATACCACGCCGAGTTGAGTGCCCTGCGCAATCAGAGGCCCATGATTTCGCTCATCCAAAGGATAGCCGACCCACTCCGAAAGGGCATCCTCGCGATGAGTTCCTGATCGAGCCCGCGGCGGCAACAGTATTCCTGAATGTGGAGACGTGACTGTCAGGCGACTCAGTTCATTGTCGAATTCCTCCAGCCGAGTTCGGGCCGATTCCAGCACGGATCGTGCTTCCGGAAGTGCTGCACTTGTGATGTCATGACGCCGCAATTCTACCGCTCGGACCTTCGCTTCATGAACCCTGACGGCACCCTCAAACTCAATCCGCTGACGTTGCAGCGATGGATCGTCCAGGACAGCAACAACTTCGCCTTGACTCACTTGTTCACCATAATTTGCAGACGAGATCAACTCACCAGCCAGGCTGGCAAACACAGGTGTCCCTGTTGGTTCAACGACTGCAGGAGCGACAATGGATTGAGGTAGAGGGATCAGTGCCATTGTGATCAACAGTGCGAGAACGGAGACGGCGCGCAGTAATCGGAGTCCGCGATGATTTCGCATCGCCAATTCGGCCAGTATATTCTTTGAAAACGCTGTCAGTGGAACAACGACCAGCGGGATCGCGGCCCAGCTCATCACCAACACTCCGAAGATGTGCAGCTGAAATTTGTCGAACACATGCTTAAGCATGGACAGGATTGCAACAGCAATAAGAATGCGATAAGCCCCGGAACACAGCCCGTAAATCAGGACAAATCGATCCGACCCGGGCAGCGTTTCTGAGCGACCTCCCAGCAGCAGGTCTTCAAGAAACTGCCGGACGCGATGAGAAGAACGTTGTGCAAGATTGGGCCTGCCGGTGGCGTCAGTGAGCAAGAAGTATCCGTCGTAGCGAAGCAGCGGATTTCCGTTGAACAACATGGTTCCTACGGTACAAATTACCATAATGTTCGCAAGCAGCGCCTTCAGAAATCCAGGTGCGGCAAAGAACCACAGCACAGCGGCGATCGAAGCCAGCACCACTTCCACCAGAATCCCGGCGGCTGTGATCAACAGTCGACTTCTGCGATTCAACATCCATGCATCCGTGACATTGGTGTACAAGATGGGCGTCAGCAACAACAGCATGACACCGACTTCATGACATTCCGCCCCGCAGTACCGGGCTGCGACCGCATGGCCCGCTTCGTGAAAAATTTTCACCACGACGAAAACGACCAGAACCAGCAGCAGATTTTCGGGACCAAAAAAATCAGCAGCACTCGGCAGATTTGTAACAAGCTGGTCGAATCTCAGGATCACCAGGCACGCTGCGGTGGTGCACAACGCGGCCGCAATCGTGGCCATCGTTCGTGAAAACAGGACAGGCAATATTGGCTGACACCTGTCGAGCAGCGGACTCGGGTCCAGCAGCCGAATGCGCATCCAGAGCAGCCTTGAGATTCCGACCCTCCAACGCCAAAATAGCGAGCCCCGAACCCGGTCGGACTTTTCGGTCCGGATGACGGCCTGTGTGGGAACAACCAACTGACTCCTGATGAGTTGTCCGACAAAATCGGCGAGATCTTCCGTTGTGAATTCACTCGCTGGCCATGAGTTCGTTAATGCGTGCATGGCCTCCCTGACTGACAGGTGGCCATCGAGTAAGCGCAGGATAGCCATTTCCTGTTCGCTTAACTGAACATAGCTCAGCGCAATGGGATCCTTCACAACCCAGGCTCCCGAATCCTGTCGGCTCACGACGAGGTCGGCTCGCATGCGCCAGGAGATCGCCCTCTCGGTCCGGGCAGTTTCGGAATCTCGCGACGGAGATGTGCTCATTCCGCTATTCTTCTGGGTGGAACAGGCACCGCAATGGTCGAACCGTTTTGTTCTGCCTCGCTCAATACAATCCGCATCGTCGCCACGAGGCCAGGCCGAACCATTCCATCGGCATTCTCAAACTCCGCACAAATCTGAACCTGCTGATTGACAGGATCAATTTCCGGACTGATAAATGTAATCTCGGCCGGGATTCCTTGTCTCAGTGAAGAATCTGGAAACAGAATTGTCGTCGGCATGCCGTTTTTCAATCGGGTTGCCTGTTCAGCCGTAAGATAGCCTTCGACACGCAGACGATCGGTCTGGATGATCCGAAGCGCCGTTGCGCCAGGTTCCACCCATTCGCCGGGCTGGCGATTGACCGCGACAATGGTGGCATCGAACGGCGCCACAAGTCGGCGGCGCTCCAGCTGCAGCCTGGCCGCAGCCAGTTCGTTGCGGGCCACATTCAGATTGGCCTCGGCTACACTTCGATCCCTTTCCTTTTGAGATACGATGAGTCGACTTCGCAGCACCGTTTCCGCCTGTTCTGCAACAGCTGCCTTGTCTTCTTCTGGTTTCAGAATGGCGATGGCACGATCCTCTTCCGCTTTTTCAATTTCCAGAGTGCGCTGGCCAAACAGGACTTCGAGTCGATTTAGTTCTGCATTGGAGACACTGGCACTAAATGCTTCACGGGCTTTGCGAGCTCGTTCCAGTTCAAACTGTGCCGTTTCTCGTGTTTTTTCGGCCAGTCGAATTCCAACGTCACTTTTGGCGAGCTGTTCTGCAATTGACGCCACTATTTCGAGGCGAGATTTTGCGAGTTCTGCTTCGCGGACCTGCGCGCGGGCCACCTCCAGCGGAAGTGCGTCTTCGGCATTCAGTTGAGCAATCTGCAGATTCAGTTCGGCGGCTTTCACGGCCAGGATCTGGCGATCGTCATCGAGTTGTGCCAGAATCTGGCCTTCCGTGACATGGTCGCCGGGCTTCACGGGCGTTCGTAAAATAATGCCGGAATCTCGCGCGGGAATTTCTGCCTGTCGAATCAGTACCGTCGTCATCGACTCAACCACAATCGCCGTTTCAACTTCATCTCCACGTGCGACACCAACCAATACGAGAAGCGGCAGGAGTGACTTCAACCGGATTCGAGACACAATCTTCGGCAACGGCATTCTCCATCGGAGGAAATGAATCGACGACCATTTCAGCCGCCTGAAATGCGTGATGCCAGACCGAGAACAAGCATCCGGGATTGTGTTTAGAGCCATGCGAAACTCCTTCTCTGCCAATACTCAATCACTTCGCGGAACCAGACAAAACCCAAAGCGCGACGCCCACAGTAAATTCTGGCCGTAACCGATTGGCCGGGACGCAGATTCCCGGTGTCGATGTCGCGGCAGGGAACCGTTGCGAGGCAAGTCAGCCGCTGCCCTTCTACATGAGTTGAGAGCTCCAGGGAATCGATCGCTGACCTGAAACATTGTGAACTGCGGCCAGGCAGCCAGAATCGAACCAGCTGACCGGTATCTTTCGTGCTGGACGCAGAGTCATCGGACTCTGTCTGCACCTGGGCATCCGAATCGACGGAATACCGAACGTAGCCAACAATTTCTTCCGGAATCTGGAGTTCAAGTTGCCAGTCTCCGACGGTATTCACAATCTCCAGCAGCTCCTGCCCACGCTGTACCGGACGGCCTTCCAGGCGTTCTTTTAGACGGTGCTGATAAACGACTCCGGCCATCGGAGAGTTAAGCGATAGGCCCGCGATCTGCTGATCAACGAGCGATTGTTCCTCGCGCAACGCAGCCAGCTTTTGATTCAATTGCAGTTCTTCACTGCTCAAATCCATGCTCCACTGGCTTTTCGCTGTCGGAATCGACCCGCTCGACGAACGTGTTGCCCGAATCGCCTGAAGGCGAGATGACGTGGAGTCAATTTCGCCAAGCAAGCGACTCCGTTCAAGGCCCAGCTCAGCATTCTGCAGTCGAAGCAGAAACTGGCCCATACTCACTTTATCGTCTGCATTCACGTCAATCACCTCAACAATGCCGTCGTCAGGAGCAAAGATTCGGTGTCGCCTGACAGGAAAGATTTGCCCGCTGACCTC
>JAYUVA010000456.1:0-5626 GCA_043754375.1 Candidatus Kuenenia sp.
CGAACGTGCATCAGTCCAAAGTCCCGATCAAGAAAATAGAAGTAGTAACACAGACACTTGCGAGTCGCATTGACCAGCTTCGGCCGCTTCTCAGCAGGCACCATCTTGAAACTCTGACAGGGCTCAAGAATCCGCAGGACACAGATCAGGCCACTGGTGATTCCGTCACGCTCCGCAATCTCTTTGGCGTAATCGTCCTTGCGAAGCTTTCCGTTGATGTATTCAAATGGGCGTCCGAGTGTCTCTGCGAGTTTCTCGGCATGGTTCTTCAGCCGCTCCGATTGCTGCTCAACGAATTTGCCGAAGTCCTTGATGAGCAGCCCCTGCCGACTGAGCAGGCCTTCCATTGCGTCGGACCAGCCAATCGGCAGATAACCCTTGAACAACATTCGATCAAAACAGGAGATGACTCCCGTGATACGATCGTTATACTTTTCCACAAAAGAATTCACAGCGGCGTTCTCCAGGACATGGTGTCGTGATAAACCCATCGTCCAAAGAGAACGCCGTTTTCAATTCACACGCGGATCAATGGCGATTTTTGCTGAATTGGTTGGTGTAACAGACCAAAACGTCTGGCGAGCCCCTTTTGCAGAGCCCGAGCTGAGCTTCGTCTGCACTGAAGTCCGCGCAACCGCAGATTGGGTTGCGGGCGAAGCCCGCGCTAGGATGGTGTCGCTGAAGCAGTCGTTGCGCCGGCGGTCCCGGAATCCTGCTGCTGGCTGGTGGCGAAGCGTCTCTGAATGGCTGCTTCTGCAGAACGAATAAGTGCCAGCGGGAGAATGTTGTCAACTACAATCAGAAATCGGCCTTTCTCAATGTCATGCAAACCCCGCCAGGCCACTGTAACAAATGCATCAGTTCAAAACCTGCGGCCTCACAATCCAGCAGCAGACTGGACGTTGAATAGACTCGCAGATGAGTTGCCGTATCCCAGAATCTCACCGTGGCATGATGCCGCGGTGTCTGCACCTGAATGATTCCATCGTCGAAGAGCGACGCCCGCGCTGACTTGAGCAGGTCTACAGGTGCGGGAACGTGTTCGATCACTTCTCGTACGGTGACAACATCGAAGCGAATCGACAGAAGCGATGGAGACCATGCATCAGCAATGACCAGACGAGTCTCGTCAACGCCATTGGCAATCGCCTGCTGCCGCGATTTCTCAGATACATCGAACCCCCAGCAGGCGAAGCCTGCATCACTGAACGCCGACATTCCGGCACCTTCGAGGAACCCGATATCGAGCAACCGGCCTTGCGACTTGATTTGTTTAATGATGTGAATGTTCGTGGTCCATTGTTGTTTCAGTTCAGCAAACGATCCTGCCGCTCTGATGTTGTGTGCAGCGTACTCTGAACTTTGGTACTCAGCCGACACCTGTCCATAGGACGTGTCGCCGGTCCAGTGTCGGCAGATCTCGCACCAGCCGAAACGGCTCCCCGAATCGGGCACTGCGTTTTGTCCGCATTTCTCGCATGCCACGGCAATCATACGACGTCCCTCCCATAATCTGCCGAATACTAATCCTCTGCCGCGTCCAGAAACAGGTACCCAGCGTCATGTTTCCGGCCATGCAACGCATGCCAATTCTCAGTCGCTAAAATCTTACGTGCTGACATCAGGCGATACCCTTTCTGGAATCGCTGCAGGCTAGCGCATGGTGTCACATTCGGCTTGAACCTGGGCAATACACTGCTCAGCGAATAACTTCATGCGTCACAGGTCCGATCCTGAATTCCTGAACGTGAGGCACATACCGCCAGGCCACTGCAGATCATCAATCAGTTCCAGACCGGACAGGCTGCAGTCACTTTTCAAACTGGCGAAGCTGTAAACTCTCAAACGATCGGTCATATTCCAGAATCGAGCCTCTCTGCTGTAAACTGGAGTCTGAATCTGAATGATTCCATCCGGATCAAGTAACTTCCGCAGTTCCTTCAGCAGTGCTCTTGGATCCGGAACATGCTCAATCACTTCGCGGACCATGATTGCACCAAACTTCTGTTTCCAAAGATCCGCAGATATCGACTCAGCAATTGTCAGCTTTGATCGATCGATTCCATTGCTGACGGCAAGATCGCAGGCACCCTGGGAAATATCAAATCCCAGCACGCTGCAACCAGCATCAGCCAGCGCCGACATGCATGCACCCTCGAGGAACCCGACATCGAGAACAATTCCGGGCGGTTTGAATCTGATCATCAGATTAATATTTGTCTGACAAGCTGCTTTCAACTTATGAAAGTCGCCGTTGTGTGCCGGGTATGAAACGTGATGGTAGACTGGAAGTATGTCTTCATACGTCGCGTTGAGTGTTCCATGTTCACATGCTGAACACCAGCCCCAATCTAGGGGAATTGCTGTTGTATGAGATCCGCACCGCTCGCACTTTACCGCAGCGGCCCGAAAAATTGACGCGATCAGTTTGCTGCCTGTGTTCTCTTCAATGTGGTGCCGGTTCTGCATCAGCATTTCATGTTTCTGCTGATCAGAGAACGCACTGGCATGCGATCGCAACTGGAGTACTTCGCCAGAATTCGGTATGTCCAGAAACATGCCAGGCTCGCCGGCAAATCCGCACAATGAAGCGCGGACAAAGTATTCCCCATGTTCATTGCCCCACTTTCCGGGCATGATCATAAGACTGCCCGTCATGACAACACACTGTCGGCTGACAACAACACAACAGCCGCAAGTTGCTCCCGTAGCAATCAGACCGTTGATTCCGATGCCTGACTCAGGGCTCTGCCTGTGAACGGCAGGATCATTCCACGAGAGAATACCAACACCGCTTTGTTTCATTGCACTGATATATCGTTCTTCGAACTCAGCCGATACAATTTCGACATCGTCATCCAGAAGGAAACAGTAGTCATAATTGCCTTCGAGGAACACTTTCAGGCATTTGTTTTTTGATGCTGCAATTCCTTCATTGCAATCGGAGATCTTTAAGGCTGCATTCTGAGACAGTGCCAGCTCTCTGAGAAATGTTGTGAACGGTTCTCCGGATCCATCGTCATGAATCAGGATGTCCGAATTCGAAAAACGACGAGACGATCTTATCGCCAGCTGGACATCATTCGAAATCTGTGGATCATTCAGTGAATTGTATGTCGTGATGGCAATCAGACTTCTTCGCGGAATGTTGGAAGAATACATGATCCGCGTTCCTGATCCGACCCAGTTTGGATCCTCAAAATCAATTCCGTCATCAACCCGACCGGGACAGCCAAGCAGCAACTCTTTGATCGTCATATTGCAATGCTGCGGAAACAAACCGACATCACTGTAGTTGTCGATGACGATCGTACCGAGATCGCGATTGGTCCTGATTGCAATTTCCAGGAGCGTTGAACGGTTATACCCTGTTTCCGAATCGATTGAACAAATCGAAAATCCAGTCACCGATCGCAACTTTTCCTCAATGTCATTTTGGTTCTGAATCAGAAGATACTCTACATTCAGAATTTGCTTCTGAGCCAGCAACACACTGATAGAGGAATAGACCTCCGGATTCGTTTCGATGGACAGCACGCGATTGCATCGTCTGGCAAAGAACAATGTCGATCCGCCGGAGCCAACTTCCAAAACAACATCATCCGGCCTGCACAATTCGTCAAGCTTGTAGATTGCAGCCGGAACAAGCCAGGGAACTTCGTTTTGGATGCATAGTGAACCGGTCCAATAATCTGCCTGAATCGGAAGTGTTTTGGATGATTCTGTCTGCCGCCGAAGCAATCCCCTTGCCGCTGTTGTCCACGGCTGCTGCGTGCTATCAGTTTCAAGGTGTTCAAGCTGCGGGAGAATTCTCTTCCAGTCGTACCCAGCATCTTCAGTATCGTGTATGACAAAAACTTCAACGCAGCCAATGAGACGCTCAATCTCGATCGCTCTCCTGAGTGCTGGAGCATGATCAATGAACGCCAGCCCATAAAGTCCGATCGGGCACCAGTCGTCCCAATCTTTGACACACACAAATCTGTGCAGATCGGTCTGAAAATGCCTGAATTTTTCGATCCATGCCTGATCGTTTTCAATCGTCAGAACAGGTCGGCCCTGAGCAGTCGCAATTTCATGGATGAGAGGCGTTGAGTATGAACCGCAGCCGAACTCCAGAATCGAGCCGCCTGTTTGCATCAGGTACTTTGTGAGCAACCTTTGGTGCGTGGCGTATGGATCCATAATGCTGTCGGCTCTTGAGGTAAATGAGTTTGCATGTTCCAGTCTGGACAAACGCGCGACACCGGTGGCGGAGTCCATGGAGGGAAGGAGGTCACCGAAGAGTAGATCTGTGCGACTTGCTGTGACACCGGACACCGAGCCGGATATTGTAACTGATTGCGAGTCCACAGCCACGGCATGTGGCGATGTTTACATCGTGACCGTCCCTGCTCAACCGAGGAGTCGTATGAGGTAATTCTTCAAGTACGGATCTGTGCGGGGGGCCGCTGGCAACAGCGGTCCCGTACCGCGATAACCGTTTATTTGGATTTTGGCCTTCCTTGTGGGCGGGTGGTGATCTCAAGGCCGAGCTTTTTGGTCGCTGTGGTCGCCCATGTCTCGTCTCCAAACGGTGAGCCTCGATTGACGCTGCGACGGATGGCCGCGAGTTCAGCGTCTGTCTGAGCTGAATTCACATGCTCCAGCCAGCCGGCATTTCTCCGCAGTGGCCATGCCGACAGGAGTTCTTTTTCGGCCGACGTTCCTGAGTACCAGCGATAGAGACTGCTCCAACGCCAGTCTTCCGCCCGCTTCACCAGATTCGCACGCAGAGCATTGCGTTCCACATACCGACAGACCGTCAGAAAGTGGTCATCGTCCTGAACGGGAAACGACTTAAATCGCCCCTGATAAAGATGACCCGACCCCGTCGACTTGCGATGAGCGTGCCACCTTTGCGTGTGCGTCAATGTCAGCCAGCCAACAAACCGAGACAACTCATCATCATCCCGAGGCCACACCACCAGGTGCCAGTGATTTCCCATCAGACAATACGAAAGCAGTCGCGTTCCGGTTCGAGCCACGGCTTCCTCAAGTACCCGCTCAAATGCAGCGAAATCTTCATCCTTCGTAAAGATCGGCATCCGCGCGTTCGCGCGGTTCAGCACATGATAAATCCAACCGCCCGGAGCTGATCGTTTTGGTCTTCCCATACCTCAAAGAATACTCAAATCCCTCTCGCTTGTCAATAAACGGTTCCTGACACCTTTATTGCCTTTCGCGTTGTCATAGACAAACGTGGTGATGTCACCGGTGACCGGATCAATCTGAGTAAGACGGTTTCCAGCCGGGTCAAAACTCAGCGTTCCGGCTCCGCCGGTCGGTACACTGTCTTTAAGCAGGCCGTCCCATCCGGCGACATTCAATTGATCCCACTGTCCGACCGTCAGTCCATACCAGTTCAGGGCCGTGCTGGCAGGCCGATAGAAATCGACTTGAAGCTGACCGGTAAGATCATACGCCCAGTTGGACACGTCCGTGCCGTTGTCCCAGATGCTCGTGCGATCACCGACGCGGTCAAACGCATAGTT
This sequence comes from Candidatus Kuenenia sp., assembly GCA_043754375.1. Lineage (GTDB taxonomy): Bacteria > Planctomycetota > Planctomycetia > Planctomycetales > Planctomycetaceae > SXXK01. The sequence continues at coordinate 5,535 of JAYUVA010000456.1, forward strand.
GAAGTACGACAGTGTCGTATTGGTACTGTTCAGATTGACGACGCCGTTCATGCGGTTCGCGTTGTCATAGGACATGCTGGCCCTGGTGCCAT
>JAYUVA010000457.1:0-10136 GCA_043754375.1 Candidatus Kuenenia sp.
GCGACGATTCCAACCACCGCAACTTACGCACCGCATTCAGAATCTGCAAATGCGCCCGATTCGCAGGCTCCTTGATTTGCATCGCGGATTATCAGGAAATCAACTTTCATACCCCACTAAATTCCGAGAAGAACCGGATTGGATTCCCTTCCGGATCCACTGTCATATCGTTGGGATTGAAGTCGTTCAATTTGTCATCCGATTTGTGCCCACGTCTCAATCGTAAGCACGAACTGAATTCGATTCCAGCGGCAAGCAGACCGAAATCTACTATTCAGCCGCCGTTCATGCCATGACAAAATGAAAGAGTTCAACGAGCGCAGAAAAGCCGTTGTTGTGGCGGTTCGTTCAACGGGCTCGTCGATGAACCGGTTCATTCGATCTGGTTCCGCTGTCGCAGTTCTGCAAAGGCCTTCTGAAATGCGATGGCGTCATAGTTTGCGATGGGGAGAAGCACTGTTTTCAAATCAACCTCTTTCACAGACCGTGGCTCAGGGGCTCCTGGAATTCGATGCTTCTCCTCTCGACCGTCCTTAAGTGACAACACAAACATTCCCTGCACAGAAGTCAGTGTTTCATCGATCAGTGGACTCGTTACTCCCGTGTCAGGTCGAAGCCTGAGTTCATCCTGCACGACAGAAAAGGCCCACACCAGCAGACGAGCAGAATCGTAGTCGAGCGTTTCAGTCGCGGCCATTTCCGCAATCTGCTCCAGGAAAATGGTTGCCCCCTGAATTGTCATCTCCTGACCATCGAGCGCCAACGCTAACCTGTCACCGCTGCTGGCGGAAGCCCGCGCTGCTTTGATCAGCATCTCACGATCCCCGAAAGGGGACATCAACGTTGCCGACCGTACTGCGGAAAAATCCCGATCCGTGTCATCGGAATCGGCGATCCGGACGGCCGCCAGTTGTGCCAGTGTCTCCGGCCAGGGAAGCAGTACGGGACGGCCTGGACTGCCGGAATGTTGGGCGATCTGGCGCCAGCTTTCAGTTTTCAGATCATGATGGCACGCATAGCAGTCAAACTGTGCAAAGTCGGGCCATTGCGGTTTCGGAATCTGTTCCGATACAGCACCTTCCGCCAGATCCGCAGTCAGCCGCAACGACTCGCTTCTGGAAATGAGGGCAGCGACGAGAAGTGATTTCGTGCGCTGCAGTTCATCAGCGCTGGCTTTGCTTCCGGTCTTTTCCAGAAACTCCGTATGCAGTTCCGCCTTCTCACTGAGGTGACGCCAGTGTCGTGGCATCTGACTTTCAAATGTTTCGATCTCGAATGCGGGCAGTGGAGGATGTCCGGCAGCGTACATTTCATGCGTCAACACCCGTCCTTGCGCGGCATTGCCCAGGTGACACGACAGGCAGAGCCGCGTTCGTGATATTACGGAACGCACATCGTAAAACCCCTTCTCGCATTTCTTTTCGGCCGCAAGGAATCTCCACGATTCTTTACTGGTATGAGCTGAGAGCCAGCCCTGGGTGCCACCAGCCTGTCCGTGGCAGCTTTCGCAGCTGACTCCCGTTGTCAATCGCATATCTTCCTTGTACATGTTCTCATCGACCAGTCCATGAATTTGCCCGTCCACTGTTTCCATATCGCCAATTGGAAATCCGGTGTGGCAAGCCAGACAGCGTTTGTCGCGGTGAATTCCGCCCTCAACACCCAACGCCTTGCCGATCTTCGTTCCCGTCGCGCTGAGGAGTGAAGTGTAGGCTTGAGCATGTTTGTCTGTTTCCCCCCAGGTCTTGACTTCGTTCGCGAGGATCCAGCTGTCATTTGCCATGATCCCGAATCGATCACCAAAACCGTCTTTGGGGAACCCGTTCGTGTGGCAATTGTAACAGTCCTTGAGCCCAAGAAATGTTCGGTCTGAAGCGGCACTCTCTGATTGCTGCAAAGATTCGCACTTCGTGACAGGACTTTGAGCTGCGACGGAGCCGGTCAACATAATGCAGGCGGCAAGAGTGACACCGGCAAGACACAAGAATCGAAACATGAGGAGATTTCCAGTCATACGTACACTCAACCAGGTTCCGCGAGTTTCTTTTAGGCAGTCTCGCTGGAGGGTAATGACCGCCTGTGCATAACTCAAGATCTATTCGGCATGCATTTCGGATCACTCAATCGACCGAAACGAGGAAGGAAAGATTTGCGCGGCAGATGAACGGAGATTGCGGAAAGGCAACAAATCAAATTCGACTCGACAGTCATTGGCAGTGCATAACAGGCAGATCGCTCTGTTGTCGATCCTTGACAATCAAATTGTTGGCGCATACCCTTCAGGGCGAGACAGCGTTCATCTCCATACCTTTGTTAAAAAGTATGTTGGACATGGGCAGCAAGAACCTCCCGGATTCGTCTGCTCCATTGACCGACGCTGTCATCAGATCGTTGACAGGCCTTGGCAAAGACGCGGAAAGCGTTTCCCCGTCATGGGCAAAGATCCTGAACCGACGGCTACTTGCCGCTGACGGATTTGTCGTGGACACGCTGCCCCGAAATGCGGTGCCGTTTCGGATTGCGATCGTCAGCCTGTTGTTCAACTGGCCGTCCACTGGTGGCGGAATTGTGCATACGGCAGAGCTGGCACAGTTTCTGTCGCTCGATGGTTACGACGTCTGTCACTTCTTCGCGGTTTACGAGCCATGGTCTGTCGGCGCAGTGACTGAATCACTGCCGTACAACTCCTGCGCCATGCCGGTAATCCTTCGCATCCGGGCGTTCCGTTTGCAAAATTCTATCGTGCGCTGCTCGGCAATTCAGTGCCGGACTATTTCGTCTGTCGCACCGCCGCATGTTTTGTTGTCGATTCCACGACGATCCGCAGCCGTCCGCTGGAGTTTTAGGAAACGGCGCTCCGGCTGACGACCGAACACGAATCGGGTGCCCATGCGATGGAGCGATTGTGGCAGTTTGTTTTTCATCGTGTGCCTGAATCCGAAGGAATCGTGACGGCGTGTGATTCAGGGTTCTTCAGCAATCTCCGGTTTCTGATCGTGTCGCTGAGGCGATTTTGCAGTCACCCGATCATCGTATTTGATCTGGGCCTTTCGGAGACACAATTAACCTGGCTGAGGCAGTACCCTGATCTGCTGATCCTGCCGATGCTGCGATTCGACAAATGGATCGAACCGATCCGACGGGAGCCGTGGTGGCAGACCTGGCTGAAGCCTTTCTACATTCAAGCGGCTCCGTATGACCGCGTGCTCTGGATTGATGCCGATTGTGTTGTGACAGGTCCGCTCGATGAAGCGTTTGAATGCCTGAACTGGTCACCGCTGTTGACTTCCGACGGCACACCAGCCGATACGCGAAATCGTCCGCGGCTTTACCGCCACCTGCGACTGTCACCGACCCAGTCTGCTGATGCAGTTTCCGTAAATGCGGGAGTTATAGGTGTCTGCAAAATCAGAGACAGGACGCTGCTCGACACCTGGACCTGGGGAATTCAGTGGGCCGCACAGCAGCCGAAGCTGCGGAATCTCGTGGCCTATGCCGATCAGGGGATTCTGCACTGGGCGATTGCCCGCACAGATGCAGCCACATCAATTCAGGGTAATACGCGGTGGGCGTGTCCGTGCAGACCGGGGACGGACTGGATTTCACAGAGCCTGAACGGAATGCAGTCGCTGTTATCCGCCATTCGTAACGCCCATCCGGGAGCGTCAATCGTGCATTGGTACGGAGTCCATAAGTTGACGACAATCCTGCTGGAGGAACTGAGTCACCAGTTTGATTCCCCGATGTGAATTCTTCTGCGAAACACGCCTCTTCCTCCAGCCAACCACAAAATCTGCCCCCGGTCCTTGTGAGGAATGCCTCTTGAAGGGTATTGTCATGCGCAGCAGTACTGACGACCGACCGGTGGAATCAACCGCTCCTCTGTTGACGAGGTAGTGATGGCACGGAATCCTGTGACTGACGGAGTGATTCCTCAGGTGATCAAAGTCTCCGTGCCGCAGTCGGCGGCGGATGCTTCGGCGGCAAAGGACGCTTCGGCGGTGCAGGAGGGATCCGCGAAACTGTCGGGAGACTATTATCTCCGACTGCGGAGTCGCCATCCGTCGAGACTTGTGTGGCAGGTTGATTTTGAGTCGACGGACGGCTTTTCGGTCGCGGTTCTGGTCATCGACTTACGCGACGGAGCTTCTCGGGCCCGGTTTCAGTTTCTGGGAAAGACGACCGGTGGCGGCCCGCTGTGGGAGAATTCTCAAGTCGGGTCACTGCGGACGGATGAACTCGCACAATTCGCAGGGGCCGTGCCGGTCCGCATCGTGGACCACGACCGCCGTGCTTTATCTCTCTGGGATACTGCGTGTGGTGCGAGCACTGCGATGACTATCCGTGCTTCTACTGGGTACCCGACTCGTTCGAAGTGGATTTCGGGAACGTCGTCAACGGATTCTGCACACAGACGCCGGACTGTGTGGCTATTATCGCAGGCGTGCGAAGTATTGGCATGGCGATGAAATGCACATGGCAGGACACTCCGACACTGCACTGCGGCCATGGCGAACGGACGATGGGTTACGGGATTGATGAATTCTGCAACCTGGTCCTGACGGTGGTCGTCGAAATCGGATGCCAGGTGGACCCGCCTCTTGAGGATAAGGTGGTCTGGCAGACGGTCATCGATAGCGGACGATGCAATGACCGTACACTCATCAGTTCGGGAATATCACTTCCTCGGATTGAAAGTGATGAGGGCTGCTGTCTTGACTATCCGATTGAAGTCAGTGTCGTGGGAGTACCACCGATTCCGCCGACCGACCGGTGGTGTCTGCTGCAGTGCATTCATCTGCGGGCCGTGATTCCCTCGGTGCTGCCGACGACTGACTGGGGTCCGGCGAACGAGGGCATCAGTACGACCTGCACAACCTGTGGAGGTGCTCAGGGTTCTGGTCGCGGCACGTTGGGCATCCCGGGCACCTCCAGCGACACCGTCTCCTGCGGCGATTCGACTCCGTGTGGTTCGTGGGACATAAATCTGGAAAACGGCAATGTGTCGGTTCATCTTCCGATGCTTTCAGCGGGTGCGGGCGTGCCGGTGGACACCATCACGCTCAACAGCAGTACTTGTGTGGTGGGCCAGGCGTCGTTCTTCACACAGCGTGTCACCGCAGTGAACGACTGCACGGCGCAGAAAACGACTTGTGACGGCAGCATTATCCGTTTTGCGAACAAGAACCCCGACACCGGGGTCTACCGGAATCCGCTGGACCGCACGAACTCCGTACTCACCCTGAACGGGAATGGCACATGGAAGGAAAACGACCGTGCCACCGGCATGGAACTGACGTACGAGACATCGGGATGGATCAAAAACCTCCGCAACGCATCCGGCCAGATCTGGAAGGTCCTGCTGGGAGGCTCCGGTCCGACGGCCGTGATCGATCCGTACACTCGCCGTATGACATTCGCATCCGGACGAATCACCGATGTCCACGGACGAATCACGACTTACGGATTTTCCGGTGACAGTTACCGGCAGATCACTCCTGAACTGTGCAAAAACCGGGTCAACTTTGACGGCAGTGGTCGCATCAGTTCGTGGGTCAATCCTTCAGGACACGTCACGACGTTCGCGTACGATGCGAACAGCATGGTCAATTCAGTGACCAGGCCGGATCGTGAGCAGTATCTGTTCAGCTATATTAACTTTCTCGAGACGACCGTCACCGATCCGCAGGGCGGCGTCACGACTGTCGAACATGACACGATGCGGGAAGTGAAGAAGATCACGGATGCAAAGGGCAACGTCCGGAAACTGAGTTACGACAATCGGGACTGGCTGAAAGTGGCTGAGAACGGGCTGGGGATGCGGACGACGTATGTCTACAACGGCAACCTGCTGTCCTCGACGGTAACAGCAGATGGCCGCTCGACGCTGACCTATAATGGCAGTTCCCGGGTCATTGGACAGCAGGATGCACTTGGCCGACGAACGACCTGGATTCGCGACCTGACAACGGGCAACGTGATCGCTGTCCAGAATGCACTGAACCAGCGGACCACATCCATCTACGGCAGCAGCGGATATGTGAAGGCCACAAAAAATCCCCTGGGCGCTCGGAATTCGACGGTTTATGATACTGTCGGGCAGCGAATTGCGGTGATCAATCCGCTGGGAAAACGCACGACTTTTGCGTATGTGGCGGGACAGCAGACATCGGTGACGACGCCGGTCGGAGCCGTGTCGCAGTCGCGGTACGACCTCAACAACCGGCTGCTGACGCGGATCGATCCGCTGGGGAACCGAACCAGTTTCATCTACAACGCCTGCAGCGCTCCGGTGGCCACGATTCAGCCAAGCGGAGCCAGAACCACCAATGTTTACAGTTACGGACGTCTGAAGGCGACCGTTGACCCGCTGGGGAACAGAACGAGTCTTGCGTACAGCGACAATGGATGGCGCATCCGGTCACAATCCCCGCTGGGACGCATCTCGACAACGGTATACGATCCTGCAGGCAGCCCGATCGCCAGCATCAGTCCCAACGTGCTCCGATCCACCAATGTGTATGACGCAGCGAATCGCGTGATTGCCACGATCGCTCCGACCGGTGTGCGGACCAGTTTTGCCTATAACAAAGTCGGCAGCCAGATTCGGACGGTCAGTCCGACGGGAGCGATTAACACCACGATCTATGATGCCGTGAATCGGACGATCGCCAATATCGATCCGTTCGCCAAACGCGCGACGACGATTTACGATGCTGCGAACCGGACGATTGCCAGTGTCAACGCATTGAATCAGCGATCCACCACGGTATACAACGTGGCGAATCAGGCGGTGGCCAGCATCAACGCCCTGGGATTCCGCACGACGCAGGTCTACGACGCGGCGAGCCGCGGCGTGGCGTCGATCAATCCCAAAGGCAATCGCTGGACGACGGTGTACGACGACGCGGCCCGCGTCGTCACGAGCATAGATCCGCTCACCCGACGCACAACTTCCGTCTACAACAAGAACAGTGCGGTCATCGCGTCGATCAATCCGGCAGGCAGTCGCCGCACGACGGTGTACAACATCGCTGGACAAACAATTGCCAGCGTGAATGCCAAAGGAGCCCGCTCGACCACGACGTACAACGCCGACGGCCAGACGGTCGCAGATTAACGGTAACGCAAAACGTACATCTTTAACGTACAACGATGCGGGCCGACGAACACAACAAAAAGCAACAGACGGAAGTCGCACGTCGTGGAGGGTGCGATCTGCGTATTGCGCAGTCAGACGGGAGAGAATTGGTGTTTATGAAAAGAGGCGTCTTCCCTGAGAATGTTGGTTCTCACACTAACAACTCAGGACAGGACGCCGGTCATGGATGGTCAGGTTACAGCAGGGACGCTGGTTTGTGCAATTCCGAAAAAGGTCGTTGTCGCGTGGCTGACAAAGGCGCAGGTGGCATTGTGCCGGACGCTGGCCGATACGGCAGCCATCTTTCTGAAGCCGGGCATGAGCCCTGCGGATGCACATGGATTTGAACGCCGCGTGGAAGGACTCGTTCGTGAACTGGCTCGATCGTTTGAGGAATGGTGTTTCAATTCGCTTGAACCGCAGAAAGTGGAAGCGATGCCGCAGCGCGTCGAGCATCTCGGTCAGAAGTGCCGACGACTCAAAAAGAAGACACTCCATGCGAACGTGCTCACGCGATTCGGCAACATCACTCTGACCAGAGCCACCTATCGCCAGGGAAGCCGTGGCCGGACGATCGCGCCGCTGGAGAAGATTCTGGGCATTGAGTGCGGTGCGACTCCGGGCGCTCAGGATCTTCTGGGGCGTCAGGTGGCCGCAGCCGGATCGTCGCAGGGCCGCTGCATCGACGTGATTGCCGAACGCACGGGGGCCAGGATTGGGCCCGAGAAGCTTCGCAATCTGAGCTTTCATCTCGCGGAGATCATGGAGCCGCAGCGTGAAGCGTGTCAGGTGCAGCAACTTGAAGAATGGATTGATGAAGCGAGAAAGCACAGTAAAAACGTGACACTGGCCGTGAGCCGTGACGGAGTCAGTCTGGGGATCGCGCCTTTTGGCAACTTCGAAATGGCGTCCGTCGCGACACTGAGCGTTTACAACGACGGCATGCGAATCGGCACCGTCTATCTCGCCTGTGCTCCCGAAGACAATCAGGAAACGCTCAGTCGGAATTTCACATCGCTGCTGAAGTCCATCATTCGCAGTCGCGGCTCGAAACTGAGCCGCATTGTCTACGTCAGCGACGCGGGGAAAATCGAAACCGCGTACTGGAAGAATGTGCTCCGGCATCTGCATGTGGATGGTCAACGAATCAAGATTCAACGCATCGTCGATTACTACCACGCCAGCCTGCGACTGACTACGATCGCCGATGCACTGCTGCTGACATCTTCGCAGCGAACAGAGTGGCTGAAGCGTATTCGCAAACTACTGCTTGAACCGGGCGGCTGGGGCCGAGTGATGCGTTCGATAACCGGCATGGTTCAGGAACACAGCATCAAGCCTGCCGAGAAGGAAGAATTCGAGAAGGCCAAACGTTACCTGCATCGTTACAGGAAATTCATGAACTATGCCGAGCATCGCAGTCACGGCAGCCCGATCGGCAGCGGCATTGTGGAATCCGCTTGCAAGCAGATTGTGACCGAACGCCTGAAGCTGTCCGGCATGCGATGGTCTCACGCCGGAGCCCGGCAGATCCTGACTCTCCGATCCATTTTCCTGAGCCATACCTGGGATGCCACATTGAAGAACGCATTAGTAGCACTGCCAGCCGTCAACGTCCTAAGCTCTCGACAATCCCCGTAATTCCCCTGCCTTCAGTGCTCGCTCGGCAGATCGCACCCAATGTGATTCGAGCCGCCGCTGACATCACACGATGCCGCACAGAACACCTCGGTTCCCATTTCGAATCGTGTGATTGTGGTCAACTGGCCAACATCGAATTCAACTCCTGCCGACATCGCTCCTGTCCGCAGTGCCAGGGGGGTCGCCGAGCCGACTGGTTGCAGAAGACAACGGCCGATCTCCTCCCTTGCGATCACGCTCACATCATCTTCACCGTCCCCGAACAATTGAACGTGCTCTGGCAATTCAACCGCGCACTCTTTGCTGACAAGCTGATGACAGCCGCCCGGGAGTCGCTCGAAAAATTACTCGCCGATCCGAAGTATCTCGGTGCCAAACCTGGCATTATCTCGGCGTTGCACACATGGGGACGCAACCTCAGCATTCATCCGCACGTGCATTGCCTCGTGACCGCTGGCGGTGTGGATGCCGATGGACGCTTCATCAAATCGCGGCGTTCGACGTTACTGCCGTATCGAGTTCTGCACGCCAAGTTTCGAGGCAAGCTGTGCGACTTTCTGAAGAAGGCTGTCGCGTCTGGCGAACTTGTGATTCCGCCGCTGATGACGGCAGCGAAATGCCATTCACTGCTGAACCGCATGGGCCGAGTTCGCTGGAACGTGCGGCAGCAGGAGCTTTATCCGCACGGAGTCTCGGTGGCGGGCTACCTCGCACGCTACATGTCTGGCGGGCCGATTTCTGAAAAGCGAATTCTTTCGGTCACTGATTCAGAGATCGTGTTTCTCTACCGCGATCACCGCGATGGCGTGCAGAAGAAGATGAAGGTGACGCCGAAGGAATTCCTGAGTCGCTGGTTTGAGCATGTTCCGCCTCGCGCCCTGCGGACGATTCGGCGCAGCGGACTGTATGCGAATTGTTGCGGGAAGGTGCGTCAGGCCATCTGTGCCCAACTGGAGCCAGAGTCGTCTCCGCGTGCTGCGTGTGAACCTCGCAATGCCGCTGCGAAAGTTGTTTCTCTTGACCGTGAGCGTTGCCCACGTTGTAATACCTGTGTGTCGGTGCGTCAGGTGTACAGGCCGCCCGTGATTTTCATTCCGAAACGAGGTGATCGCGTGACTGAATCTGCGATGTTACGACCTCCGTGAATGAAACTCCATATAGAATATAGACAGCACAGCAGAATCCACCGTTGGCCGTAGCGCCACGTTCCCCCCTCCGGCAACCCGGCCTGTTCAACAAGTCGTTGCACCAGTTTGCCTCCAGCTTTTCACACTAAATGAGTTCACCCCCGGCAAACAGGTGAACTCTAACGTTATGCCAGCAAAGATGAAGAAGGAATGGAAAGATCACTCAG
>JAYUVA010000458.1:0-5576 GCA_043754375.1 Candidatus Kuenenia sp.
TCGGCGTGCGTGGCAGCGGTCGGCGTGCGAATGCAGTTGCAGCGGAAGACTCAGGTGGACGCCGGGTTGATGCAACATCGCTTGCCGGACAGCTGTCAATCCACCGCTGTCTGTCGTGCGCGGATTGTGACGGGGGCGGGTTCCTGAGTCATCGGGCGAGCGTCGTGGACCTCGCGGTAGACCTGAATGACTTCGTCCAGCATCCGGCTTTCATTGAATCGATCTCGGACCATCTGCTGACCGGCAGCAGCGATACGGCGGGCTTTGTCACGATCCTGAAGCAGCTCAATGATGCGGTCACTCAGGCTGCGACTATCCGAAGGGGGCACAATCAGACCATTCACATTGTCTTCAATCACACTCATCACGCCGCCCACGCCGGATGCAATCACCGGGCGCCCGAGGGCCATTGCCTCAAGCATCACGACGCCCAGTCCCTGCTGCAGTGACGGCAGACAGTAGATATCTATCGCCTCAAGGTAACCGGCCATCGCGACGCCGCCATCGACGAAAGTCAGTCTTCGTGACAACTGCAGCGATGCCGCAAGTTTTCGGAGACTGCGTTCTTCCGGCCCGCTGCCGGCGATCACGATGCGAATTTCGTGACCTGCCTCAACAACGCGATGACAGGCACGGAGAAAGAATGCGGCACCCTTCACAATTTCCAGTGGACCGGCCATTCCGATCACGGGCGGACGGTCATCGTCCAGCGGGGCATCGATCTTTGTCGCATCAGGTACTTCCACGCCGGGAAGAATTACTCGTTTCTCAACGGATGCCATGAAAGGCGTTTCAGGTATCTGCTGCTGTACACTTTCACTGACGGAAATCACAACTTTGAGCTCGGGTGTCGCCTGTCGAATTACCAGCGCGCAGGCTTCTGCCTGATCCGAGATGCTCACAATCAAAGGGGTACGCAGTTTTCGTGCCAGTCGAATACCCTGGGACAAGAGATGCGGATCCTGTACATGGATGATATCGGGCCGTTGATCCTTGATGTCACGACACAGAGTGCGGAGGACAATCTGTCCCCAAATCGGCACGTTGTAACCAGGAATCTCATGCAGGCGGACGCCGTGCAGCAGCGAATTATCCAGTTCGGTGACGCCAGTACAAATAAGAGCAGTGTCCAGTTCGCGTCGTTCAAGGCCCCGTGCCAGTCGCAACGTGAGCAGTGACGAGCCTCGAAAGGATAGTTCGCCGTCAAGCAGCAGGATTCGCTGAACGGTCTCAGCCATGATCACTCACAGAATGAAATGGATACCGAAGATCAGGACCGTCGCAGCGCTTTAGGTTTAGACAGCACTTCGCTGATCAGGATCGCCTGCCTCACACCCTGCGGACTCCGCAGGGCCAACAGTAAATCACCGGCTGCGGCAGAACCGTGCGTTGTCGCTGCTGTGGGCGTGGACGGCTTATTCTTGTCTTCGCCAAGGTGACTGCGGACCTGATCGCTGATGTCGGTCTTCACGGTGTCAGAAAGCTGATTTCCGATGTGTGACTTGACGTGCTGACCAATAAAAGTCGCCACATGCGCACCCACGCCCGATCCCGGCGATCTGTCGGCCCCGACAGGTCTTGCGGAGGGTTTTGCAGTTGCTCCGCTTTGTGATTTTCCAGGGCGTGGCTGCTGGCCAAGAACCGATTTTGTCGTTTTTGAGGGCCGAGTTCCGGCAGTGATTGCGGCGGGACGCGGCAGGCCCTGCTGGGTCATTTCGGGAAGAAACGAGGATGGGTCGTTTGTCGCCCGTGGAATCTGGGCCTTCGGCTGTTGACGCCACACGACCGGCTGTTCCCCCCGGACATCATTCGGGCCAGGCGTCGGAGGAAAAAACGTTGTGCGAATCCAGTTCACTACCTGGGCCACGACAGCACAAAAAATGAGGAATGGAACAATTCCATCAATAAACTTCTGCAACATAACTCTTCCCCTGCGTCCCGTCTCGTCGGCATCTCGCGTCCGCGACTGAAGCAATGTTACCATCAACCCTGCTCCGAACCCAACGAATCATCATCATCGCTGGAATTCGGCATTGGTTCCGCAACGTTGACCGCTGGATCAACAGACGGTCCAATTCGGTCTTTGATTCGCCTCTGAGTTCGCGCAGGACCGCGTGCATTTCGTTCCTCGATTTCTTTGCGCACCTGAGACCGTTGCATCAGCCCGCGGAGCACCGCAAGCAGCATCACAATCAGAAAGACAGTAACTCTGCTGTCCATCAGGTCGCTCAAAAATCAACGGTCCGCCAGACGCAAACGGCCGATCCGACACATCGGATCAGTCGATCATGCAAGAAATACCAGCCGGCAGTCTAACCGAAATTCAGACTCTTCGAAAAGGATCGTGGCGAAATCGTGGTACGTTGCAGGGAAGATGCGAATCGGATGGATCAGTTGTTGAGCATGTTTTCCTTTAACTGGATGGCAGCCGGTCCGACGAGGATGACGAAAATGCCCGGAAAAATGAAAAGGACGAGCGGAAAAATCATCTTCACTGCCGTTTGCGCGGCTTTCTCCTCCGCCATCTGACGACGTTTCACTCGCATGGTATCCGACTGTACGCGGAGTGCCTGTGCGATGGATGAACCGAAGCGGTCTGCCTGGATCAGGATCGCCGCAAGCGCCCGTACATCATCAACGCCGGTCCGGACTCCAAGATCGTGCAGTACTTCACGTCGTGCCTTACCCATCTGCAACTGCATGTTGGCGGTTGCCAGTTCCGCACAGACTTCCGGAGCCCCGGTGACAAGTTCTTCCGAAACCTTACGCAGCCCGGAATCCAGTCCCAGACCTGCTTCCACACAGACAACCAGCAGGTCGAGTGCATCGGGAAGTTGCAAAAAAATCTTTTGCTGACGGGACCATTTTTTGAGTGTGAGAATCAGTTCCGGAAGAAAGAAGCCGATGCCACCGCCGATCACGAGGGACATCAGGGAGTTCTTGGCAAACCCAGCGGAATAGAACCCGTAGCTGCCGCCAAAGAACAATCCGAGCCCCAGCGACATGGCTTTGATTGCCAGAAAATTGCGCGAGGCATTCGGTCTGGCGTAACCGGCATTGGCCAGACGGATCTTCAGGTTGCTCTGTTCCAGTTCATTCTTTGATTCCAGGGCCCTCGACAGCGCGGGTGCGGCTTTATTGAACATCGCTCCTACAGAGTTATCGCTGCCAGGGCTGGCACCGGATTCTCGTTTCTGCCGCGCAAATGGATCGCGCCACTCGTCGAGTCTTTCTGCGGCACGAGAGGATTTTTTGTTGAAGATCGTCCATAAGCCCCAAACGCCGGCTGTAATGCCGACAAATGCAATCACTGGCAGCAGTGTTTCAATATCCATGACAGTTACTCTGTGAGAATCGAACTGGAATGATGGAATCGTCTCGAAGCGAATCGACGGCATCGACGCGCGTCCCTCGAAATCTGATCAGACTTTGATGTCCACAATTTTCTTGATGATAATTGCTCCGACAATCTGCATGATCACCGCAACCGTGACCATTTGGCGACCAAGCTCACGATTGAACAGCAGCATCACATAGTCGGGATTCAGATAGTAGACCGCAAAGAACAGAACAACTGGCAGACCCATCAGCACGACACCGCTGATGCGGCCTTCGCCTGTGAGTGCTTTCACCTGTCCCAGAATCTTGAAGCGTTCTCGCACGATGTAGCTGATCTTGTTCAGAATTTCTGCCAGGTCTCCGCCCGCCTGACGTTGAATCGCGACAGCTGTCACAAAGAACTGCAGGTCCATGTTGGGAACCCGGATCAGCATATTCCGCAGCGCCTGTTCCATAGAAATCCCAAGATTCTGCTCGTCATAGACGTGGCGGAATTCAGCGGAAATCGGAGCCTGCATTTCTGACGATACCACGTTCAGACCAGACGACAGACTGTGACCTGAACGCAGAGCTCTCGAAATCAATTCCAATGCGTCCGGCAGTTGTTTTTCGAATTTATTGAAACGCGATCGACGCCGCCACCACAGCCATAGCCATGGAAGCGAGGCACCGAAAAATGCCCCCACCGGAATCAACGCTGTCGGAGCGCGGGTGATGGCGGGAAGTAAGCCTCCCAGTGCCCCGGCACCCGCGCACACCATCAGGAAATGTTCGATCCGGAGCGGTGAATTGGCCTGACGGAAAAACATCGGCAGCTTTGCGAAGCGATTAATCAGGCCGCCGACAAACCCCTCTGCGGAGTTCATCCCGTCCCGCAGCAACTGTTGGGTAATGTCCTTCTTTGATGGCTGCGATGCGCCCGTGAACGCGGCCAGCCGGGCCTCCAGTGTGGAATCCGAATTGCCCTTAAATGCGGAGTACAGACCGAACACCAACGCCAGCACGCCGGTGAACGCTGCGATCATAATAATAATAGCGGGATCCATAATCGCCTCACTTTGAGGAATAGCCGGTCAGGAACAATCAATGACGAGCTGAAGACCAGGGCACAATCGAGCTGATGACACATTCGGGTGGCTGTTATGGGGATCTCATCGTACGCTGAGCAAACAGGCCGTTGGGCAGACGCACTCCGGCAGATTCCAGGTGTTCGATGCACTTCGGACGCACACCCGTCGATTCGAAGTGACCGAAAGCTTTTCCATTTTCACCGATTCCGTCCTGCTGGAACTTGAAAATGTCCTGCATGACAATCGTCTCTCCCTCCATACCGACGATTTCAGTAATGTAGGTCACTTTACGCGGCCCGCCCTGCAGACGGCTGGCCTGAATGATCAAATGCACGGCTGATGCAACCTGCTTGCGGACGGCAGACAGTGGCATGTCGCAACCTGACATGTTGACCAGCGTTTCAATACGCGAAATCGCATCTCGTGGATTATTCGCGTGGACGGTGGTCATTGAACCATCGTGCCCGGTGTTCATGGCCTGCAGCATGTCCAGAGCTTCGCCGCCGCGGCATTCGCCGATGATGATTCGGTCAGGACGCATACGGAGGGCGTTCCTCACGAGGTCCGTGGCCGATACTTTGCCTTTGCCTTCGATGTTCGGCGGACGAGTTTCCAGACGCAGGACGTGTTCCTGCTGCAACTGAATTTCCGCCGCGTCTTCGATCGTGATGATACGGTTTTCGTTCGAGATAAAGCTGGACAGCGTGTTCAGAAGTGTCGTCTTACCGGAACCGGTACCACCGCTGATGATGATATTCAGTCGAGCCTTCATGGCTCCTTCCAGAAACATCACCATCTCCGGCGTGAACGCACCAAATTTGAGCAGGTCTTCCAGAGTCAGTGGATTCGACCCGAATCGTCGAATCGTGAGTGCCGGTCCGTCCAGAGCCAGCGGCGGAATGATTGCGTTCAAACGTGAACCGTCCGGCAGTCGAGCATCCACCATCGGCGATGTTTCATCCACTCGTCGACCCACGCGAGACACAATACGGTCAAGAATCTGCAGCAGGTGATCGTTGTCACGGAACGTCACATCCGACTTGATGATGCGTCCGTTCTTTTCCAGGAAGACGTTCTTTGGTCCGTTGATCATGATGTCCGCAACGCCCTCTTCCTTGAGCAGCAATTCGAGCGGACCAAAACCAAAGGCTTCGTCGAGAACTTCTT
>JAYUVA010000459.1:0-10547 GCA_043754375.1 Candidatus Kuenenia sp.
CCACCGCCGATGATCTGGTACGATTTTATCAGATGGTCTTGAATGGCGGCGATCTGAATGGCAAGCGTGTTCTTTCGGTCGAGGCCGTGAGGCAAATGACGTCGCTGCAGTCCGGCGAACTTGAGACCGGCTTCACACCGGGGAACCGCTGGGGACTTGGGTTCTGCCTGATTTGCGAACCACAGGGAGCGACCGAAATGCTGTCTCCAGGTTCATTCGGCCATGGTGGCGCGTTTGGTACACAAGGCTGGATTGATCCAAAACAGGAAATGATTTTCGTACTTCTGATTGCTCGACAGAATTTCGCTGGCGGCGATGCGTCTGATGTCCGGGTTGACTTCCAGCGCCTGGCCGTCGGTGCGATTCGGGATTGACTGCATGCATGATTTCGACCGGATTGCCAGGCGACTGCTTGCGGTCGCGAATCAGCCGCCAGCGAATCGAATTGCCCTGCTGAAGCGACTTTGCCCCGAGCTGGTGCATCAGATCGAAATAGATCGCGGTCGGAGTGGACCTTTGATTTTTTGGGGACGATGTCGAAACGTCGATGAACTCGGAAGTGAGATCATCGTTGATCCGACGATACTGGAAACGGTGTTTCGGATTGCCGAGCAGCCATTCTCACCCGAGCACCCTCATGCCGGGCTGCAGCATACGTACGGCTATTTGCTGAGCGTCATCGACACGCCGTTTGGAAAGAAACGTGATCGTTGGGTAAAGACCTCGCTGGAATCAGCCTTAGGGCTGTCACCAGATGTGCTGAGCCCCTCGCCAGCTGCCGGAACTCTGCTCGCCAATGCAACATGGCTGGCTGGCAGCATAGCATTTCAGGGACATGAACGTCTGAAGTGGATGCAGCGGTGCCTACTTAAACGAGCTGCACGTTCACTGCCGGAATTGAAGCTTGATCGCCTGAAAGGACTGCGCTATACGGAGACTGTCATATTGCCGAAATCTCATGGATTGTGTCCACGCATTTCCCTGGTGACAGATCTTGTCAACATGCCATGTGCCCACGTGGAAGATTGCGGGAAAAACTGGTTACTGGTCTACAGTATCGATGACGATCGAAGCCGTCATCCGCAGCTCGTAACCCTGTTCACTGTCGCCGAAGACTTTGTACAGGCAATTCGGGAACGAGCGGCGACGCGCCTGCGGAGCGATCTTCGTCCTCGCTACAACGCATACATTTCGGGATTTCCGACGGAAGCCTGTACTGGGACAGTGCAACTTATTCAGCGTCAAAACGTTTGATCATCCCCAGATCAAAACTGAATTGCGACCAGATAAATGATCGCGACAATGCTGCTGACCCCCATGAACCGAATCGACGTTGTGACGTATGCATACTTGGCTCCGGAGATGTGAGAATCAATCAGCAGACAGGCTGCCACTTCCTTTCGAAGTCCACCATCACCCATCGATTCGCATTCGGCAATAAATCGTTCGACATCGTCGAGTTTGAACGCAGTGCAGATGGCGGCGGGATGAAAATGTGAGCTGTGGCCCAGAGCCGGGTGTTTGCCTTTCCGGCGAAACGGCAGAATGCATCGGAACGCACAGATGCCGGACACCAGCAGCAAGAGCAGCCAAACCGCGAAAAGACCGCTGACCATTGTGGTCCACCACACCGCTGGATGCGTGGCGGAATCTTCGTCCAGATAGCTCTTCAGTGTCGGGATGACCAACCCTGCTATCGCACCTCCAACGGTGAGAACCACAGCCGCTTTTGCATCTGCAAACCGAATCCATTCCGCAATGACATGGTAACCTTCAATCAGATTGGCGGTTTCCAGGTTCGACGCAACGATCGTCCTGCTTGCTTCAAAACTTGGTGTCTCGGAAGGATTGCTGTTGATCGTACTGGGAGTGTCAGACATACGGTACTCTTAAGAATCATTGGGATAGATCTGTTGGCGACAAAAACTCGTTCGAGGCGAGAATCCTAGATCATTCAGCAGAGAACAGGAAGGATTTCCGGCCAAGGCTGCACGGTCATGGTCTGCGCGTTATCTTTCCCGGTCATCCCTTCGAATCTGCCGTCGGCAATTTCACGAACGCGATCGTTCTCCCGAATTGTAACTGCTGAAATGTTGTGTCGTACGATGCTGGCAAGTGCTCCGCGGCACCGAGCAGCAGCAGACCGTCGGGGTTCAGACTCTTCGCTATTTTCTGACACACGGCGATGCGGGTCAATTCATCGAAATAGATCAGCAGATTTCTGCAGAAAACAAGGTCAAACCCAGCCAGATCCGCAACGTTCTGAAGCACGTTCACTTTACGGAAATCTGCCATCTTTCGTACGCCTGGAGAGATTTGCCATTGCCCGCCCTGCGGCGAGAAGTACTTGTTCTTTTGCTCCTGCGAGATTCCCCTGGCAATTTCCAGATCGGAGTAAAGCCCCGCGCGCGCGACCTGCAGGGCTCGCTCGGAAATATCTGTGCCGAGAATCCAGAAGTGTTCTGCGGTCCATCCGGTACGCGGGTTCGCATCAAGAAAACCGAGAATCGCCATGGCAATGCTGTATGGTTCCTGTCCGGTTGCTGCGGCAACGGACCAGATTCGAATTCTGGGAAACGGGATGCCTGATCTGATCTTTCGATCCTGCAGTGTCTGGATCAGCCTGGGAAGGATCGAACGCCGCAATTCTTCAAACGGATGGCCGTCACGGTTAAATGACGTCTCATTTGTTGTCATCGCATCGATGACTTCGTCGCGAAAACTGCCGTCGTTCCGTTCCTTAAGTCGTCGGATGATGTCGGACAGCGAATGCAGATGATGTCGTCGTGCGACCGGTTCAAGTCGCGTCTGCACCAGGTACTGTTTGTCCGAAGACAAGGCCAGACCGGAAGTCTCCAGAAGAAACGTGCGGATTTGATTGAACTCCTCTTCCGTCAGCTTCATCGTGCCGCTCCGGCCGTGACAAGTCCGACAAGACAGTCAGCGATTCTCGACAGCGGAAGCACTTCATCGACGGCACCGGTTTCCGCAGCGGCTCGAGGCATTCCCCAAACGACGCTGCTGGCTTCGTCCTGAGCAATCACGTATCCACCTGCTCGTTTCACAATTCGAATTCCATCGACGCCGTCGTCGCCCATGCCCGTGAGTATCACTGTCGCCAGGCGGCTGCCGTAAACGATCGCAGCAGACCGCAGAAAAGCGTTTACCGAAGGTCGACAGCCTTTCTCCGGGGGCGCTTCCGAGAGGCCGATTCGTGCCACGCCGTTGCCAGAACGCACAATCATGTGACGGCCACTCTTTGCCAGATAGATCCCATTGGGCTGGACAACCAGATCATTTTCCGCTTCGACGACGGGACGACCGCACTTTCGTGACAGACTCTCCGCCAGATAACAACTGAGTCCTTCCAGAATGTGCTGGACAATGAAGATCGGCACGTTGCATCGCTGCACCAGCGACGGCAACAGAATTCCCAGTGCCTCCGGACCTCCGGTGGATGTGCCGATGGAAATGGCCCGATAATGTCCGTGTCGTCTCGGCATGCCGGACCCGGCAGCCGGATGCGAATCTGTTTTCGCAATTCCGTGACTCCTGATGCCAAACCGTCGCTGTCTCACCGCCGCCAGCTTCTGTTCGAGCGACCAATGCAGCGAATCGCGGTTGGCCTGTTCACTGGATGCACTGGGCTTGCAGACAAAATCCAGCGCGCCCAGCTGCAGGCCTTCCACCGCGATCTTCGATCCGGTCTTTGTCAGCGCGCTGACGAGGATCGTATCGACCGGCGGCTTTGGCTTCGCCTGAACATTCCGTTTGGCTATTTCCCGCAGCGTATCGAGCCCGCTGATGCCCGGCATTTCCACATCGAGCGTAATCAGATCGGGCGGTGACCTGGCAATGAATTCCAGCGCCTTCTCGCCACTGAAAACCGACCCCACGACCTGCACCCCGGGAATCTGCTCCAGAACGGACTGCAGCATGATCCGAAAAATCCGGGAATCATCGACGATCAGAATGCGAATTGGTTCAGGAGTTTCCATTTCGGGAGATCTTGAACTTTGCGATCAGATTCCGCAACTCACCCGCGATCTGATCCAGTTGTTTTGCCGCATTCGTCACACCGGTTGCCGACGAATTGGTTTCTCTCGCGGCAGCGCTGACTTGCGTGATGCTTTCGGAGATTCCACTGGAAGCCCGCGCTGCTTCGCCCACATTTCTCGAAACATCCACAGCGCCGCGTGAAGCTTCGGCAAGATTTCGTGCCATCATGTTGGTCGTGGAGGCGACTTCCGAAATCGACCTTGCGATGTGTCCGACGCCCTGATTTGCATCGGAGATATTTCGTGAAATCGTCTGAGCTGACTGATTTTGATTCTCCACCGACAGAGAGATGCGATCAGCCGACTGATTGATGCTCTTGATGACATCGGCAATTTCGCGAATCACTCCCACGGCCTGACGAGTTCCGTTCTGGACTCCCGCAATCTTAGCTGCGATATCCTCGGCAGCTTTCGCACTCTGGTTGGCAAGTTCCTTGATCTCGTGAGCGACCACGGCGAAGCCCTTGCCGGCTTCACCAGCGGACGTCGCTTCGATCGTCGCATTCAGCGCGAGCAGATTCGTCTGAAGCGCGATCATCTTGATCGTTTCGGTGAATTTGCTGATCTCGGTACTTGACTGATCCAGATCTCGCATCGTACGTCCGGCTGTCTCCGCCATTTGAGATGCCTCACCGGCCACGCGCGCTCCCTCCTTCACATCGTTCAATACATCACGAAAAGAGCTGGAGATGCTGCTGACCGCACCGGCCACGTTGGTCACGTTCGACGAAGTCTGTTCGGCGGCTGACGAAATTGCTCCCACACTGGCACTCAGTTCTTCTGTAGCCGAAGAGATCGATGAAAAATTCATACTCATTTGTTCAGCCGCTGCACTCATCGTGTTAATGTTGGTGGATAATTCTTCGGCTGCCGCAGCGACTCCGCTGGATCGCATCGAAGTCTCCTGACTCTGGCCGGCAAGACCAGCGGAAATGTGGCCAAGGTTTGAAGAGGATTCGGCAAGAATCGTCGAGGTTTTCTGGATCTGCTGAATAATGTCAGTAAGTGCATCTGCCAGCGCGTCGGTCGCCGAGGCCAGTTCGCCCACTTCATCCTTCTGCGTCAAGCCAATTCGTGACCCAAGGTCTCCGGTCGACATATTCCGCGTCACATCCCGCACCATGGAAATTGGTGTCGTGATCGAACGGGAAATCCAGAGCGCTGCAGCGAACCCCAGTGCCAGTCCGACAAAGCACGCAGCAAGAATGTAAAGCCTGCCCTGGTCGTATGTTGCTTTGCTGGCAGTCACATCGCTTTCAGCAGTGGCCTTGAGGGAACCGATCAGTTCGAAAATGCCTTCGATGGCTGTTTCCGCGCGATCCCGGGCTGTTGTGAGACTGATCATTGCGGAAATGTTGTTTGTATCGAGTGTGGAAAGTCGAAGCACTTCCGCAAGGCTTGATCGCAATGTACCGACAGAGCTGGACAGATCACCGGAAGCCACATTTGCCGTACGGCATGCCTCCTGAGTTTTTTCAGCGTTCTTTGGCAGCTGTTCAAGCAGTTCCTTATATCGCTGATCGATTTCGCTGAAACTGCTGTCGGTTGCGGAGGTCCCGAGGTGATGCGCGGCCGTCCGAGTCAACTCCTGCAGGTCATCGGCAAATGCCCGTATCGCAGTGGCATTCGCCTCGTTGGCAGCCGTTGCCGGCTCGATGGCCCTGAACGCCACTTCGATCGTGCGCAGTGTTTCCACAGTTATTCGCGTCGAGTCGTAAGTCTTGCCGAACAGCTCGGCTGCACCCTTCAGATTAGTGTTCTGGACGGCCAGTTCCAGACATTCGTCGTTCACTTTACGGAATTCCAGGAATGCCTCTTCAAAGGATTCCAGCATGTTTTTTTCCTTCGCGTCAACAACAGACCCTGCCAGAGTGCGAATCTCCTGACTGACCTCTGTCATGTATTTTCGCGAAGCATCTGCCTGCCGTCGAGACTCCTCATCTGTCGATGACATGATCGAATTCTTCTGCGCACGAACGGCCATCAGGAGCTTGGACCGTATGTTCCCTGCGGAGATCACGTTCTGCAATGTCTGCCCCCCAAGCTGCTGAACGCTGGCATCGAGCACCTCAAGCCTACTCATCCCGACCCACGCGATCAGCACGGCAATCGACAGCAACACGATCGTCAGAAACAGCAGCTTGCTGCTCAGTTTGGCGTTTTTCATGGTCACACTTCTCATTGACAGATTAGGAATTTTTTCGAAAACAATGGAATTCGTTTAACCGCGTGGGCAACGCCCCGCGCGTCGGAATGTAACCAGCGGGAAGCTGCTCGCGCGGCCCGCCGGGCACGCGATCAAACGAGCGAATGTCAATTGCGTGTGGCATATCACACATTGGCAAGGTCTCCACGCGAATGTTCCACACAAGCCAGAAACTTGCGAGGATCCAGGATGATCAATAACTGGTCGTCCAGTTTGCCGACCGACGAGACAAGCGAAGATCGGTCGCTGAAATGCGGCTGCAACTGCTCGACATTCGACACGGCTTCCGTCTGACTGTCCGGGATTGATACGATATCGCCGACCTGATCGACGACGATTCCAAATGCGGGGCCGACGGACGATTTGAAAATGACAAACTGCGAATCTGTGGGAGTTTTGTGATCGCGCACCGCCAGCAGCGTTGCCAGATTCAGAGCCAGAAAGATGTGCCCGCGAATGTTGACAAGCCCAAGGACTTCCTGTGGCGCATGGGGAATGCGCGTGAAACGCGTTTCTGCGGTGACTTCCTTGACATCCAAAACGGGCACGCCGAAGAGACGACCAGCCGACAGGAACGTGCAATACAAGGTGACGTTGTCGCTCATTGTCGCAATCTCGTTTCCATGCTGCGCTGCAGCCAGTGAAACACCTTGCGTTTCAGGCGATCGTGGTCAAGTTTCTCTTCAAAGTCATCGAACCCACAGGCGATCGCTTTCTGCTCATGCTCGACTTTCGCCAGCGACGTCAGCGCGACGAAGGGCATCCGATAGCCTTTTTCCCGAGCTGCCTGACAGAACTGCCAGCCATTCATGTTGGGCATTTCGATGTCGGATACGACCAGATCAAAATCCTGCCTCGCCAGCAGTTCCAGTCCATCCTGACCATCAACGCCAGTGACGATTTCAATACCTTCGGCCGAAAGATACCGCTTGACGATCTCGCGAAAGAACGGCGTATCATCCACCAGCAGAATGCGATGCCGGGCTTCCACACTGGCTGGAGCATCGTATGACGAGCTCTGCATTCCGGCGCTTTCAGCATTGATTCCTGCGGGCTGAGAAGCTCGACCCGCGGCGGTAGTGACTCCAAACACAGACTCGCGAAGCTGCTGCACATCAAGAAACAGTGACAGTCGAGATCGCACGATGGCGGTCCCGAGGACACCACGGACATTACGACTCGACTGAAGCTCAATCGCCAACGACTCTGTGTCGATAATCCGGTGAGCGAGAATTCCCATTGGTTCCGGCACAAACCTGGGAAGAATGAGGAACATCGTGGGCGATTCTTCACACTTTGACACATTCATCAATTCGTCCAGCCGCAGGATTCGCGTGGACTGCCCGTCGATCGTGACAAATTCCTGATCGCCGACTCGCTCTATGCGGCTCATATCGAGCAGCTCAACGCGGCGCACCTGAACGAGGGGCAATGCGTATTGTTCATTGGCACCGTATGCAAACAGCAGTACCCGGTGTACTTCATGCGGATTGCGAATTGTGGACTTCGGAACCTCTTCCGTTACGGCTGCGAAGCAGCGTGCGTGTTCTATGATGCCTTCGACACTGGCAATCAATGCAACTCGTCCGTCACCCATCAACGTCGCGCCAGAAAAGATGGAAAGCTTTCTCATGGCCGCATGCATTGGCTTAACCACAATCTCCTCGCGGCCCTGGACCTGATCAACGAGCAGGCCAAATCGCTTACCGGCAGATCGCAGCACGAGAATGTATTCAATCTTTGCCGGATCTCGTTCTTCGGGCGGATATTTTGCAATGATCTCGGCCTTATCGACGGCAGAAAACGGCTGTGAACGCATAAGAACTTCAGAAAGTCGAATGACAGGAAGCAGGGCCTCTCGCAGTCGGAAGACTTCCATGTCGAAGGCGTGCTCCAGATTCCGCTTACCACCGGAATGCAGGCAGACAATCTCCTCCAGTTCACGCTGTGCCACTGCAAAGCGATCGTGGCCGACAGTGACGATCAGACATGGAACGATTGCCAGCGTCAGCGGAACTCGCAGATTCATAGACGTTCCCTGGCCAGGCAAGGAATCAATCGTCAGATGGCCCTCTAGTTCTTCGACGTTGGTTTTTACGACGTCCATGCCGACGCCGCGACCCGAAACGTCCGTGACCTGCTTTGCCGTCGAAAAGCCGGGCAGCAGGATCAATGACAACAATTCGCGATTGCTCATCCGATCCAGCTCGGACTCCGTTCGCAGGCCCATTGCTGCGGCTTTGGCTTTCACGGCCATTGGATCAATGCCGCGCCCGTCGTCCCGAATTTCAATGCAGACCTGGCCATCGGCAGGCGTTGCTGACAGCACGATCCTGCCGATGCGCGATTTGCCGGCGGCTTCCCGGGTTTCGGGCGATTCCAGTCCGTGATCAATGCTGTTGCGAATCAGATGCGTCAACGGATCAGACAGCCGTTCAAGCACGGTCTTGTCCAGTTCCACGTCCTGCCCAACCGTAACAACTTCAACTTCCTTACCAAGCTGCCGTGCCAGATCACGTACCATGCGTGGAAATCGACCGAACAGGTTTCCGACCGGTTGCATTCTGGTTTGCAGTACTGTGTCCTGGAGTTCAGACGTGACGCTGTTCAACCGTTGAATCAGATTACGCGATTCTCCCTCCAGTTCCGAAAACGCGACTTGCGTCTGATTGCGAATCAGCGTCAACTCACCAATCAGATTCATCAACCGATCAAGCAATTCGACATTGATTCGCAGCGATTTCAGTCTCTCTGCATCTGGATTCGCCGCTGTCCTGCTTTGAGCAGGACGGCCTTCCGCGATCGTCCCGACGTTGCTGCGCTGCTCATTTTGTGATGGGGACCCCGGTGCTGGCCGCGTGACTGCGTCGGGACCTGGATTTGTCATCACGTCAGTCTTGTGAGCAGGCGGGACGGGTCGAGCAGAAAGTCCTGCCCAACGGTAACGTCCTCGCCAAACGATTGCTTCCGTTGGAAGTTCCATCGTCAAATCCGTCGGCGAATATGTCAATTGCTGATCGACAACTTCACCAGACTGAGCAATCTCATGAAACAGCTCCACGAGTGACCAACCATTATCTTTTTGCCATTCACAAAGATCAACGCGACGCTCGGAGAAGTCCGGCTTTACCAAAACACCCGGCGACGGAACACCCACCAGCGCGGCAACATCTTCGGCCGATGCTTTAGTAACCAACATGCCTGAAAAGTGGATGTCGCAATCCCCGGCCCATGTTTGGGAACCAAATGTGGAAGCATCCGTCAGGCCGATGATCTGAGGATTTTCGACAATTCCGATTGCTTCTAATCGTGAAAACAGTTCCACCAGCGGGATTCCGCCATGATGAGTCTGCCAATGCCGCAGATTGATGTTCAATGGAATGGCGTGCGACGTTGTTCCTTCGAGACGCTGCAGCCGCCGAACCATATCATCTACGGTTGCCTGCTGACTTTGATCGAGGTCCTCCACCAGCGCCGCGAGTTGATCACGAGCCGCCAGCAGTGCTTCGACGATCTCTGTCGATGGCAATCGAGCCCCGTCGCGATAATCCTCCAGCAGGCTTTCCATGGCATGTGCCAATTGACGAATCGTCGCAAAGCCCAGAAATCCGGAATCGCCTTTCAGCGAATGCACCGCGCGCAGACCGTGCTGTATCAGTGCACACGATTCCGTACCACTCGCGGCCTTTTCCAGAGACAGCAGCGACCGCTCGAACACGGCGAGGTGTTCTCGTGATTCAACGATGAACTCCGAACGAACGTCGTTCATGGCTGAGCGATCCCTGAAACTCGCAGGACAACCCTCATTTCGTCAGACACTGGTGAAAAACTCAGCTTCGCGGATGAGTTCCTTTCGACGTATGATCTGGCCGCAGAGAGAAATGCCAGACCAACCGCGTCGATGTCCACTGTCCTGGAAAGATCAAACCGTACTTCTGAGACATCCGATCTCAATTCACGCAGAAGACGCTGACGGAACGCTTCGGCATCTTTGTGGTAAAGCGAATTGCCGCAATCGATGACAAGACCTGGCAGATCTTTTACACGCACAGACGATTCAGAAATCGCTTTGTGTTCAGCTGGCCGTGCGATTGCGGCTACAGGGGATGTCGCTGCAGTTGGTACAGCCCTGGCCATCGCTGACGCTGCGTGCTGTGGCGGTGAGCCGATTTTCTCAGCGACAGCAATCGATGGCGGCGAGACCCGCGAAATCGGGGCTGCACGAGGTCGGCCCTCGCGCAGGCATCTGAGCTGAGCAACGCACTCATGGACATTGTCGGTCA
>JAYUVA010000460.1:0-12576 GCA_043754375.1 Candidatus Kuenenia sp.
CAATCGATCTGGACTGGCTACAAAAAACTCCATGGAAGAATCGAAGGTATGAGATTATTGATGTCCTGAAGTCAGCTTTTCGTGGGTAATGACAAGGACTCGCGTCCCAGGCTGTCACCTGTCATCGCTTCGCGATTGCACCCATCTGCAGCTCAGTTGCGAAGCAACGACAGCCGATAGCCTCGGACGCAAGTCCGAGGTCCGATGTCCACAAAACACCCAAAGTCGCAACGCGACGACAGGAACGCCCGACAAATTATTCCGAATGCCAAGACCCATTGTGTAAGACACAGCTGCCGTCGCTCCGCGACTCTGTGATTTCAAAATACCAGTTACCTGGGACTTGCGTCCCAGGCTGTCGCATACCGTCGCTTCGCGACTCTTGCCATCTGGTTGCCCTCGGTACTCGAGTAACACGGATGGATAGCGGGACACGCCGCAACGGACTAAAATGATGGGAGGTGCCGCAATCGTTTCTGCGGCCAATCGAGAATCCAGAGTGTCGGCTCCGACTTCAGACGGTCTGTCACATGAAAGTGCTTGTCGCAGAAGATGATCGCTATACGCGCGAGGGACTTGTGGAAGTTCTGGAAGCGGAGGGTTATCGCGTGATTGCGGCCGTGGATGGCACGGATGCAATTCGATTGTTCCGGGAACAGGCTCCGGACTTTGTGTGTCTGGACATTATGATGCCAGGCCATAGCGGGTACGAAGCGTGCCGTTCCATTCGAGCGATCTCTGCCGACGTCCCCATCATTTTCATCAGCGCGAAGGCGGAAGAGTTTGATCGGTTGGTAGGTTTTGAAATCGGAGCTGACGACTTTATCGTCAAGCCGTTCAGCCTCCGCGAAGTTGTCGCCCGCGTGCAGGCAGTGGCGCGACGCTGTTGTGCGCGGCAACCGAACGTGCCGCCGGAATTTCAGATGGGAGACATGCGAGTCATCCCGGTAGAACTCCGGGCGCGACGCGGTGATGACGTGATGGAGCTGAGTCCTCGCGATGTCCGCATCCTGCAACTACTGCATGACAACGCCGGTCGGGCGCTGGATCGTAACATCATTTTCCGGCATGGCTGGGGAGAAGACTATTTCCCGAACAGCCGGACGCTGGATCAGCACATTTCGCAGCTTCGGAAACGGATCGAGCGTGATTCAAAACATCCAACGCTCATTCAGACCGTACATGGTGTCGGTTATCGTTACGACCCGATCGCAGACAGCGAGCGGTCCTGAGATGGCACGTCGCGGCATGCTTTTTGAAACGGAAGTGAGCTGGTTCGTACTGGCCAGCGTGCTTGATGTGGCCCTGACGTTTCTGGTTCTGCATTACAGCAGCAACGGAATGACACACGGCACGTTTGTTGAGAGCAATCCGGTGGCTCAATGGTTTATCAGCCATTGGGGTTTTCGCGGAATGGCTGGCTACAAGTTGCTGATGACACTCATCGTCGTTGTCATTGCAGAGTTTGTCGGGCGGCAGAAACCGATGGTTGCCAGAATGTTGCTCTGGGGCGGCACAATCGTGGTTGCTGCGGTTGTCATCCAGAGCGTGCGATTGTTGCTGGCACATCGAATTTAGCCAGGTTAAGGCGACGCTTTCCTGACTTCTTTTCTGGTGATGATCATCGCTCGATGGGGGCGAGCCCCATCGTGGCGGAAATCTCCTCATTCCTCACCGCCCGCGCCGCAAATACCCAAAAGCTCGTCTTCACAGGGAGCTATACCTCACGCGGTTGGCATTGACTCGTTTAACCGCGTGCCCAGCGGGCCGCGATTGTTTTATTTGAAATTTCGCATTTGAGATTTGAAACACAAAGCGCGGGGCGATGCCCACGCGGTTAAACGATTGTGCCATCATCAACCGCCTGAGGTATCGCCGTGACAGAATTGTCATCGCTGAAAGATTTCG
Source organism: Candidatus Kuenenia sp. (assembly GCA_043754375.1). GTDB lineage: Bacteria > Planctomycetota > Planctomycetia > Planctomycetales > Planctomycetaceae > SXXK01. The sequence continues at coordinate 1,909 of JAYUVA010000460.1, forward strand.
ACTGCAATTGGCTGCATGTTTTTCAAATTTTCCTGCCCATCATTTTCCTGTCCATCCAAATCTGCCGGTCATTCTTTCGAGATTTGACTCCCAAATCTCTGTTTCTGGAGGACTGCGGTATTCGTAAGTGCTTTTGGGAACGCGATTTACGTTCCGCAGGGCAGTACTGGGCGATCTTGACCCATTTTCACAAATCGCCGTATAGTTCGCTTCACCTTTCTCATCCCGGGATGCTGGATCTTTTCATCCGGTGTCACGGCCCTCTCCGTCAGCCTTCCTGAGCCCACTGTCTTGAATGCGACATTCACGGCGACTGAATGATTCATCGCTCCGTTCTGTCTGTCATTGCCATGACGATCGCGACAACATTGTTGTTCGCAACCGGTCGCGATGCGCATGCGCAGAATGGGGAAACAGTGGCATCGTCCGTCGAGCTGGCCACGGATGATATTCAGAACCCCATATCGATCAGCGGCGACTTTGAGGAAACATTGGCATCGGACGACGGTCAAGTCCATCTGATCGTCGGACATGCAAAGTTGGAGCAGGGTAACTTTGCGATGTCCGGATTAAAGCTGGCGGTGTTTGTGTCGCGCACGGAATCGGGGTTTGAAGTTGGTGTCTACGGCGAGAACGTTGCTATCAATTCCCGTGACGGTCATCGCGATCTGGCATTCAAAGCCATCCGCCTGGAATCACTTGCCGCTCCACAGTTTCAGGTCGGACAATCAACTCCGGGCAGTAAAGACAATCCGCTGCTTCGCAAAGCCGTCGAGCGGTTGTACCCCGGTGACGCCGGTGATGCTTCGACGGTGAGTCTGCCACTGCCGCAGGATTCCTTCACGATACCGTTTCCGGCAACGCAATCGACAGGCAACGGTTCGACGCGGCGCGTGCAGATTCGGCCACGATCAAGTGATCCGCTGCGATTTGAATCTTTCGAGTCCAGCGACACGGTGCCGGCGGAGCAGGTCAATGTCATCACGGGTGGCGTCAACGTGCTTGTGGAGGGAGTCCAGGTCCCATTTGGTGGAGAAGTCGTATCAGCGGGAGTGATTGATATTTCGGCAGATCGCGTCGTCGTGTGGACGCACGCAGGTGAGGGACCAGCACTCGAGGCGGGCAGCCAGGTTGTGCAGCCCGGCGAATCGAAACTGCAGATCTACATGGAAGGCAACATCGTGATCCGGCAAAAGCAGAACGTGATCCACGCGACTCACGCCTTCTTCGACGCCAACTCCGATCGCGCACTGATGCTGAATGCAGAACTACGAGCTTTCCTGCCGACGACGCAGGGCGAGTTTCGAGTCCGGGCAAAGCGCATGCGGATGCTGAGTCAGGACCGTTTCCACGCTCAGAATGCATGGGCCACGACCAGTCCGTATGGCGAACCTGGTTATCGCATTGAGGCGAGTGACATTTTTGTAGCACCGGGGCCAAGCCTGTTCTCAGGAACGGATCCGTTTACGGGTCAGCCGGTGATGAAGCAATCGACGTGGGTCACCAGTCATAACAATAAGTTCGTCATCGGCGATGTTCCCGTGTTTTATCTGCCAAAGATCAGCGGGCCGGCGGAGGATCCCGGCATTCCGATCCGGAGAGCGGTTGTCACGAACGACAGCATTTTCGGTGTGCAGGTCAAGACGGTCTGGAACATGAATCGTCTGTTCGACATTGAGAAGGTGCCGGGTATGGAATGGGATCTGTTGGCCAACTACATGTCCAAACGCGGGCCCGGTATCGGAACCGCGATTGACTATGGTGGCACCAACAACCTGGGTCCCTACAAAGGCAACGGCACAGGATACTATCAGTATGACAATGGCCGTGATAATCTTGGCCTGGACCGCCGCAGTCTGATCCCGGAAAGTGAACATCGCGGCGAGGCAACATTCAGGCATCGTCAGAATCTGCCTGGCGATGCGCTGATATTTGGTGAAATCGGATATCTGTCCGACCGCAATTATCTCGAACAGTACCACGAGTCCCGCTTCGACACGGACAAGGACGTCGAAACACTCCTCGGTGCTCGCCAGGATCTTGGTGCCTACTCCGGGATGTTCTGGGGTCGCGCGGACCTTCTCGGCTTCGAAGCGACAACTGACTGGCTTCCCCGGGCTGACCTTTACAGCTTCTCGAAGCCGTTGTTCAACGGAATGATCTACTGGAGCAGTCATTCCAGTGCCGGCTATGCTGACACGCAGCAACTGCGGCCCCCCACAGACCCGAATGATCCTTATACGCCGCTGGGCCTGCCTTACAATACGAACGCATCCGGCGTCGTGGCGATGTCGCGGCACGAACTGGCCGCGCCGTTTATGATGGGACCGATCAATGTTGAACCGTTCGTCATGGGGGAAGCGGCATATTGGCAGCAGGGGTACACAAGCGAGAGTGTCGATCGCTATCTGATGAACACCGGCGTGCGTGCGAGGCTGGCGGCGACACGAGTGTTTCCATTCGTCCGGAACGAAATCCTGAATCTCAACGGGTTGGCGCACAAACACGATACGTTTCTGGAGTATGCGTTCACGCAGTCGTCGCGTGGACTCAACGACATCGCGCAATACAATGAGATCGATGATAACTCTCAGGAACGTTTTCGGGCTCGATATACGACGCAGATCTTCCCCGGCGTGATCCCGGCAGAATTCAATCCTCGCAACTATGCGTTAAGGAACGGTGCGGGCCTGTGGACCAGCGCACCGTACCACGAAGTTGCTGACGACTTTCAGGCTTTGCGAATCGGTTTCCGCGATCGGCTGCAGACGAAAGTCGGCCCAGCCGATGCGCCTCGAATTCGCGACTGGATGATATGGGAATACGGAGCTTCGTACTTTCCTCAGGCCAGTCGCGACAACTTCGGTCAGGACTTCGGACTGCTCTACAATCACTATCGCTGGAATGTCAGTGACCGCACGAGCGTGCTGGCCGATGCCAACTGGGATTTATTCCAGACGGCTCAGAACCTGTGGAGCGTCGGAGTTCTCAGTCAGCGAAGTCTGCGAGGCAGCGTCTATCTGGGATTTCGACATGTAAAGGCGACCGGTTACCTGGACAGCCAGACGCTGATTGGCAGCTATAGTTATCAGATGAGTCCGAAATGGATTTCTACGGCGTCCTATGCGTACGATGTCGCGGCAAGTGAAGCTCGTGGTTCTTCCCTCACGGTGTCGAGAGTCGGCCTCGACTGGATTCTGCATTTCGGCCTGGGCTTCGACTTCAGTAAGAACAACGTGGGCCTCGGTGTCTCGTTCGAACCCCGCTTCGGGCCTCCTTCGCCGACGAACCTGAGCTACCTGCTGGGAATTCAGTAACCGCCTTCCGGTCACGCCGTCGCCTGGGGCTTTTGAAGTTGCGCGATTCGAGGCCCGACAGGGAGGGCAAGTTATAGCCAGTGGCGTGAGCCCTTGTCATTACCCCCATCTTCGATGTGAACATTCAGGAAAGCTCGCCCTTTTTTGTTTAACCCGAGCCGCAGGTTTTGAAGTTGCGCGTTTCAGGCCCGGAGGGCCGACATAAGCACCTCGGCAGAAGTAGTTTGGCATAATATTGTTTAACCGCGTGGGCAACGCCCCGCGATTGGCAGCGAAGCGCGGCCCGATGGGCACGCGGTTAAACGAAGTAACTTCTCCGCTGGTGTATATTCCGGGGAAGATTGCTGGCGACGCATCATTTTGAGGCCGACGAATGTAGACCGTCTTCGCCGAAGTCGGCCCAGCAGATTTCAGCGAAATCTGCCTACCCGTTTCGGTTGCGGGGGAAGCCCGCACCAGGATTCAGAGGGGATTTAACCTGAAATATGCTCACGATCCTCTTCTTTCTTCTTGTCATCCCTGCCGACGAGCCATCCTCGTTCAAGACCGGCAGGGATCTCCAAACCGCTCTGGCGACGAGCATCAGTTGGTTCAGCATCGGCTCAGAACTCGGTAACCAGCTCCGCGATCTGCAGGCACAAACGGACGTCGTGATTTTGCGGGATCGCAGAATCGATCCTCACCGACCGGTCAGTGTGAAAACGGATTTTGCGCCGCGGGTTCAGGTGCTTAATCAGATTTCCTCCGCGATTCCTGACGGAGCGTATTGCGTGACAGAAAATTTTGCCTGCGTCGGGCCGGCCGATGCTATGCATCGGCTTCCGATTTCTCTGAGGTACAACGACGACCAGGTGAACACACTGCGGAAGAAAATTGATGCCGCCTCATTTCGTCGGCTGACCGCGAAAGTCGATGCGTCCTGGGAGCAACTGTCGGAGCCGCGTCAGATGCTGCTGGATCACGCCATGACTGCTGGAGTTGTGATCGAAAACCCCGACGCAATACCTCACGACGTCTGGGCCGAAACAAGACTCCCCCGAATGTCCTTCGCCGAACTTGCGACGCTGATCCTGAATGAGTTCGACCTGACGTTCAGGCTGGCAGGCGACCGTGCGGAATTGACAATCATTCCCGTCGATCCCGACGAAATCCTGGATCACCGATACCTCGTTGGCAGCAAGCTGAAAGCCACGGTGATGGCGGCCTGGCAGAACAGGATTCCCGACATCCGGATGAAGTGGACAGGTTCAAACGTCACGGTCACGGCCACGCTTCAACAACACGCCGCACTCCACGCAATACTGCAGGAATTGCAGTACTCCGTCACGATTACGGACACGGCGCCGGGCAGTTCTGTTCGCACGCGGAACTTTCAGTTGAACGAAAAACGTGCCACGATTGGTCTGTTGATCCGGACATTTCGAAGCGCGAATATCCCGATAGAAGTGCTTGACGAGAATTCACCGGAAGTGCAGGCCATTCTCAATGAATCCATTGAACTCACTGGTCTTGCTGAACGAAATCCCGGCTCGAAATTCTTTCCGCTGATCTTTGGGAGGCACTTCAAACGAATTGATGTGCAGGATGATCGCGTCGTGCTGTCGCGGGAATAGTCGATCGGCCGGCACGGCATCGGGTTACGGCCTTGAATAGCCAAGTCGTTCTGCCATGGCACAAAGGGGAGATTCGATGCGGTTGAGATACTCCCGGGCGAACGTGTATTCGTTGTTCTGATAGCCAGCCAATGCGTCTGCGTAGGCTTTCAGCAGCGGTTGCATCCGGGACCATGTTGTCAGGCCGAATTGCCGGTAGATCGATGCTACGATTTCCAAGGGTCGAGCGACGATTTCTTCATGCCGAAGTTCAATCAGGTTTTCGGAAGGGATCAGATCCCGGTCGGCAAACCACTTTTGCATGATCTCTGCATAGCGGCGTGAAATGAAATCTTCGATTGCAGCCGAATCGTGTGTCTGGAATGCAAGGTCTTCCATGAAACGCTGCATGAGCTTCATGGAAGATGCATGAACCAGCCATGGATTGCGATAGACATGAATAAATTTCGCATCAGGGTATCGTTTCAGCACTACCGGAATACGGCCAGGATTCGGTGGGTTCTTGAGCAGCAATCGTTTGCCACCGCTGGCATATGAGATTTTCCGTAACAGATACTCGTAATTGTCTGCCCAGTGAGATACATCCTGCGGACTGACACCTTCGAACAGCACAGTCTTACGAAACGTCTGTTCGGCAATTTGTGGGGAAAAATAGTTCAGGTAGTGACTCATATGAGTCAGTCCGGCGAGTGCAAAGTCTTCGGACATAGGTTCATCGATGCCCAGCGGCACTGCATCCATCGGCCGACTCCTGGGAAGTCGCCGCGACAGAATCCAGCGGGCCAGCCATTCCCATGTCAGGAAGCCACTGGGAATCGCGCAGTGGAGCATCGTGACGCTGGCAAACTGCGGATCCTGCAGCATCAGGTTGTGCATATTGGTCGTACCACTTCGCCAATGGCCGATGATAAAGACTGGCGGCTCCGAAAGTCGATGACGTCGGATGGCCCGACCAAATCGCATTTGTTCAAAAAAACGGATCGGGATCGTCGCGAAGACAAACAGCGTGATTCGCAGTACGCGGGGCCATTGAGCGACGTCAAACTGTTTACCGTAACGCCAAAGCAGTCGCAGCCAGTTCCGGAGCGTCGAAAAATACAGAATATGCGGCAATTGCATCCGTTGAGTTTCTGCGGGCTCGATTCAGAAGCGGTGCGGAAAGACATCTTGTCCGCAGTGCGTGGGATGGTAACGGATCTGAACTCGAAAATTCCACTCGCGGTGCGAAAACGTGCCGGGAAAGTCAGGGATTCGAACGATTCGAGCAGTTTGCTATGCTGCGCCGCAAATGATTGCCCCGCCTGATCGTCAGGTCGGACCGATGCGCACAGGCCTTTGGAAAGTTAAATTTTCAACATGCGATACGATGTCTTTGGAGTGGGCAATGCCCTGGTCGATATTCAGGCTCGAGTTTCAGATAACTGGGTCGCAGAGACTGGTTTCGAAAAAGGCATTATGACGCTGGTCGATGACGGGCAGCAACAGGGCGTGTTGAGTCGTCTGCAGGGAATTTCGCTCAACCGGTGTGCAGGCGGTTCGGCCGCCAACACAATCATGGGTGTCGCGGATTTTGGTGGCAAAGCCGCTTACGCCGGCAAAGTCGCGAGCGATGAAGTGGGGGAATTCTTTCTTCGCGATATGCGAAAGATGGGCGTCACGATTGAAGTTGCTGCGGCTGGCAGCGGGCAGACCGGAACCTGTGCCGTACTGATCACTGAGGACGCTCAACGTACGATGCTCACAAATCTTGGCGTGTCAGCCACGCTCACAGAAGAAGACATCAACGAAGACGAACTGAAACGTGCGACGTACGTGTATGTCGAAGGTTATTTGCTCACAAATCCCGGCACGCGGGCTGCCGCTTACAAGGCCATAAATGCCGCAAAGATTTTTGGCTGCAAGGTTGCCTTCACCGCGTCTGATCCGTTTCTGTGCAACATGTGCCGAGATGAAATCTGGGCTTTGGTCGAAGGACCTGTGGATCTGTTCTTCTGTAATGAGGAAGAAGCAAAAAGTCTGACCGGTAAGACCGACCCGATCGAATGTGCGGCAGAATTGCATCGGCACGCAGAGAACGTCGCGATGACGCTGGGGGCGAACGGATCAATTCTGATGCATGAAGGAACGGCCATTCCGATTGAGGGGGTCTCCGTAGATGCGATTGACACCACTGGTGCCGGTGACATGTACGCCGGTGCCCTGCTCTATGGGATCACTAACGGGATGAGTTGGAAACAGGCCGGGCATCTGGCGTCTCATGCCGCAGCCCGTATCGTCGGACAACTGGGAGCCCGTCTGCAGAACCGATTCACGCAGAAAGAAATCGCGGCGTTGATGAAGTAGTGTGTAACGAAAAATGTGAATCAACATCCCATGCACGAAAAGGCTGCCGTTGCCTTTGTTGCATCGTTAGAGCCTTACTTAGAGTCACCTTTAATGACGAACAACGAAATGAATCGAACGTCCGTGTTTCGGCTCCGTGCAACTGCGGGTGTCTGGTTTCGGAAGATTGCAACATTGTACTTCGCATTGTGTGCCGGAATGATGCCATTCGCGGCAGGGGCAGACATTGGCGATGCACCTTGGCGTTATACGCTGAAACAGCCGACGAGCTGGCTTCAGGAGTCTTACGATGACGTCAAGTGGAAGGAAGGTCGCGGCGGATTCGGAACGGCAGATCATGAAACCGGTCGTGTCTTCACCGAGTGGAATTCGTCTGCGATCTGGATGCGACAGATCGCCGTCTTGAAGTCGATTCCGCAGAATGCTGCGTTGTATGTTCAGACGCCGGGTGAGACGGAGGTCTTCATTAACGGTTCTCTCGCTGTCAAAATTGACAGCGCCACGGAGAAGCATGTCGTCATTCCGTTGTCACCAGACACGATTGCCGCATTGCGCGAGGGAAAAAACGTGGTCGCGGTTCATGCAAAAGCCGCAAATGAGTCCGTTTCCCGTTGTATTGACGTGCATCTGATTTCTGCGGACAGCATCCCAACTCTGACAGCATTCGCCACCTGGGACAAAATTAAAGCCGCATATCCCATGTGGCTCACCATCATCGTCACGCTGCTGGTACTGATCGCCCTGGCTTATGAGAAACCCGCCGACATCGTGTTTACAGGTGCGATCGTGCTCTTGTCGCTCTGCGGAGTGATGACGGCGCAAGAAGCATTTGGGGGATTTGTAAGCGGATCGCTGCTGATGGTTGCGGCGTTGTTTCTGGTCACCGCGGGACTCAAAGAAACGGGCGTCGTCGATATGATCGGTGCGAGAGTTCTTGGGCCGGCACATACGGAACTGGGCGGCGTCATCCTGCTGTCATTGTTTTGCATCGTTGTTTCGGCGTTTCTGAATAACACGCCGATCGTGGCAATGCTGATACCTGTCGTGATGTCCTGGTGTCGGAATCAGCATGTTGCCCCGTCGAAGCTGCTCATTCCGTTGTCGTTCATGACGATTCTGGGGGGATGCTGCTCACGCATCGGAACCAGCACCAATCTGGTGGTCGATGGACTGATGACGAAAGCCGGAATGGTAGAAATGGGATTCTTTGAGATTGGATGGGCTGGCGTTCCGTGTGCAGTGATTGGACTGATTTACATGCTGACGGTCGGCCGCAAGCTCCTGCCGGAGCGGAAAGAGTTGATCGAGCAGCTCGGCGATGCCCGGCGAGAATACCTCGTGGAAATGTTGGTCACTCCAGCCTGTCGGCTTGTCGGTCAAAGCATCGAAGCGGCGGGCTTGAGGCGTTTGCCGGGCTTGTTTCTGATCGAAGTCGATCGCCGGGGTTCGATCCTTGCTCCTGTAAGTCCCGATACAGTCCTGGAAGCGAATGACAGACTGGTGTTTACGGGAATTGTAGAGACGATCGTCGATCTCAAGAAGATCCCCGGGCTGGAGCCGGCTGCCGAATCAACCGACAAATCAGCGCAGGAACAACGTCGTCGACGATTGTGTGAAGTGGTCGTCAGCCGTTCATCACCTTTGATTGGTCAGACCGTTCGTGAGGCTCAGTTCCGATCGCACTACAATGCGGCCATCGTGGCCATTCATCGAAACGGCGAACGGCTGGCAACGAAGATTGGCGACGTCAAGCTGGAATCCGGTGATACGCTGCTCATGCAGACGGGGCCGCACTTCGTTCAGGCCCATCGAAACAATCCCGACTTTTACCTCGTGAGTGATGTGGAAGGATCTGAACCCATGCGTCACGAACGCTGGTGGGTTTCGCTGATCATCTTTGCAGTTCTGCTCGGAGTGATGTCGTTCGGCGGCGGCGAAACGGCAATGCTGGGTGCCTTCATCGCGGGCGGATTGATGATTATGACGCGGTGCATGTCGGCGTCCGATGGTCGGCAGTCCGTAGACTGGCAGGTACTGATCTCAATCGGAGCATCATTCGGGCTTGGCGCTGCACTGGACAAGTCCGGAGCGGCCATGTATCTGTCAACGCAGCTTGTCGCGGTGACTCAGCCATACGGCCCGTATGCGACGTTGGCGGCGATTTACTTTGTTACGATGATGCTCAATGAACTGATTACCAATAACGGCGCTGCGGCATTGGCGTTTCCGTTCTGTCTGAAAGCAGCCGAACTCATGAACTGCGACGCGAGACCATTCGTAATGGCAGTCGCACTGGCGGCGTCATTTGCATTTGCATCTCCCGTCGGTTATCAGACCCACATGATGGTCTTTGGTCCCGGGGGCTACCGATTCACCGATTTTGTAAAAGTCGGCGTGCCGCTGAATCTGCTGCTGTGGGTGACCTGCGTGATTCTGATCCCCATGATCTGGCCGTTCTGACGATCCTGAAGTATCGGGACAGTCTCCCGGGAGTCTGTGTGATTGCCGCTGGTTTCGTGAGCGGCAAGGCGCTAGCCGCCGGTTGTTGCAGACGAATTACCCGCGGCTAGCGCCTTGCGGCTCACGGAGATGAGGATCGGGGCAGAGCCCTAGAATGCCCGTTGAATTTCGCCTTGCCCGTGATCGTCGTATGGCAGCCACAGCAGGACGATGCGATCAATCGCGGTGTCCGTTTTGCGAGGGGAGATTTCTATCCTGTCGAATTTCATCAGATCCGTATCCAGTTGATCGGCGATCTGCCGGACTTCCGCTTCGATTGTCGTGTTGAGTTCTTCACGGTCGTGGAGCAACGCCGCATATTGTTCTTCGGCCGCTCGGATGTCACCGGCTTCTGATGCCATACCGGATGCGGATTTGATCACTGATCCGGCGCGCGTGATGTTGGTCACACTGCCGACCTTGCGACCGAATAACGCCCCAAGGACACTCGTGCCGAAATTCACGGCAGTGGAAAGCGTCTTCGATGATTTCTGAGCCTTCTCTTTTTCAATCTTCTGTTCGGCTCGCCGAATCTTATCGTCGAGCGTAGAGAATCTGGACGTGTACTTCCGCCGCAGTTTTTCAATCAGTCGATCTCGTTCTTCCCGGGCATTCATTCGCAGCCGAATGCGGAAATCTGATTCGGACTCACCCGGCTGTGACGTCTGCTTCAGTTCTTCACAGGTGAAGACAGACAGCTTTCGATCGCGATACAGATGGTTCTTCAACGCCGCCGTCCAGCTTGTGTACGACTTCTTCTGAGTCACCTCTGCGGGCAAGTCCCGATAGTCTGCGTCGGCGAATTCCGGCTCGGTCAGGAGTTGCGGCAGGTCCGCTTCGTCCCATTCGTCAGATTCCGCCCACGGATCAGCGGGCACAGAATCTGCGGCCAGTCG
>JAYUVA010000461.1:0-2866 GCA_043754375.1 Candidatus Kuenenia sp.
CGGAGATGGCTCGGGAACTCATCGAACTGCTGCAACGCGATCAATGCGGAGACAGTCACTGGAAATTTCACGCGGGCGTGAGTTATCGAAATCTGCTGCTGTATCGCAGTCGTGGAACGACAGCTCCGTTTACAAGGCAAACGGACAGCACGCCGCCACACGATATTACCGATCAGCCGATCACTGGTCATCTTCCCTCAGGGCCGGGGTCAGATCAGTTGCTGCAGTTAATGAATCGCAGCCGTGACTTGTTTGCAACGGCCAGTTGCAACAGGCAACGCATTGCCAGCGGTGATTTGGCAGCAACGCAGACCTGGCTTTGGGGACTTGGCCAGCGTCCGGCATTCATTCCGTTTCTGGATCGTTACAATGTTCGCGGAGCCGTGATCACAGCTGTCGATCTGCTGCGCGGAATCGGCCGACTGCTGGGCTGGGAAGTTGTCGAGGTTCCCGGCGCCACGGGTTATCTGGACACCGACTACGCCGCCAAGGGGCGAGCCGCGATCGAAACGCTGTCCCGTCCGGATGTCGATTTCGTGGTCGTGCACGTTGAAGCCACCGATGAAGCTTCGCACGAAGGTCTTGTTGATGAGAAAGTCCGCGCTGTCGAAAATATAGACAGGCACATCGTGGGGCCTCTTCACAAGTGGCTGAAACAACAGGGAGATTATCGCCTGTTGATTTGTCCGGATCATCCGACATTTCTTCGCACCAGAACTCACAGCCACGGTTACTGCCCATTCGCGATGTGCGGCACCGGAGTCGTCGCTGACGGAGCGAAATCCTACAACGAAGTGTCAGCGGCAGCGTCCTCGATCAAGCTGCCTCATGGCTGGGATCTAATGTCGCGATTACTGTAACTTGACTCTCCGAGTCGAGATCATGACAACTGAAACCTGACCGCTCCAGGGCCGATTATGCGGGCTGAAACGTGAGAGCCTCATAATTCTGGGCTGCGACTATTTGACAACGGGGCTGGTGCGACGGTAAAACAGGGCAGGTTACGCTGGAAAGGTGCTGATATCCCGTGGAAATCGTGTGTCAGTGTTCAGTAGATTTTGACGGGGTTTCGTCAATTGCTGATTCAACTTACAGCAATCATTCGCCTCAGAAGTTGAGTTTTCCCATGAAGCTGTTCATCCGAATTTGCCTGTCATTGTGTGCTGCCGCCTTGTTCGCGGCCCCGGCAAATGCACAATACAGGAATCCTTGGAGTGGCTGGTGGGGAGCTGGCTATTATGGAAGCCCCGCATATGCCGCTCCTGTCTACACGAGTTACTACGGATCGCCGTCCTATGGTTGCTGCGGAACTGCGACACCGGCCTATGCCGTCAGCTATGGCTCATGCGGCAGCGGTTGCTGTGCCAGTTCTTGTTGTGATGCCTGCGGTTCAGGCTGTGCGTCCGGTTCATGTGCGGGAACTGTACCTTCAGGCTCGTTGAAACCAGCACAGGATCCGATCTCAGACAAGAAGTCGCCTGACTACGAAGACGACACTCGTTCACGACGATTTGACCCGGACGCAACGACTCCTAGCACTCCAGGGGCTGTCGATCCGCTCGATCCAATAGATAGCCGCGACCGCACGGACCTGTTTGGTCGTCCGAAAGCGGGCACGGAAGGTGCCGGTTCTGGTTCCGGATCAGGCACCTTTGAAGAAGACAAAACTGATCCTGTACTGGATCGCTCGCTTCAAAAACCACTGATGACTGACCCGCTGGACGGGAAGACTCTGGACCCGGTTGACAGCAATTCTGGCAAACCAGTTGATCAGAAGACATTCCTCGACGACACTTCCAAACCGGACAGTAGTGCTTCACGTGGTCGCGATGCCGTAATCGCGACCACAGGTTCCCTGAGCGAAGTGATCGCACCAAAACGTTTGGCATCGCGTTCTTTGCCAGCCAACCAGCGTTCGGCATCGGGCAGCAGACTGGCCGACAAGTCGAACAACACAAAGTCTGATTCACCGCGACCACTCCGCTGGATTTCCGCTCCGCTTGCAGATGGTCATGTGCAATTGTGATCCTTTAGGAGTCTGTCCCGATACACCAAAACCGTGAGCCGCAAGGCGCTAGCGGTCTGTTGATTTAATCTTGTTTTCGAACCGAAACTCATACTAACCCGAAGCGCCAGCGAGGATTTCGGCCTTTTTCTCCTCGCTGGCGCTTCGGGTTGGTATTAAATCAACAGACCGCCAGCCGCGGGTAATTCGCCTGCAAAAACCGGCGGCTAGCGCCTTGCCGCTCACAAAAACAGCGGTATTCAGACAGACTCCTAGCGTTGTCTGACCTTGATCAATCACGAAAGCCCTGGAGTCCGCTCCAAGGCTTTCCTGCTTATCGACTGTACCAACTGCACAACGCCGGGATCTGCTGCATTCTTGCGAGTTGCTGAATGCGTTTCTTTGCTCCGGCCATTCCGAGCGTTGGAGAATAGCCGAAGTTGTGGTCGATGGTGGCGAGTGCAGCCTGAACATCCGGCAGTGAGATGGCAGTCCGTCCGTCGCGTGCGGCGCGCATCCGGGCGACCCACAGTGTCGCGGGATACATCAAGGCCAGACTTCGAAATCCATCAATGAACGGCATGTCGTAGAACGCGCGACCACAGAAATGCAGGCCCTGCAGTTTCACTCTGAAATAACGCACGAACAGTTCGTCGAACTCTGGATTCCGACCGCCGAACTTATTTTCAAGCTGGGAGAACCTCGGCATCGCAGCCAAAGTTGCCGGTGCAGATTCAGGCGATGTTACTGAACGGCCTGAAAACGCGACACGCACCGAGATCGGATCGGCCATTGCCGGAACACGTCCACGTCCGAATGTGAAACGGACGCCATCACTCAGCAATCGCATGCGCCCCTTTA
>JAYUVA010000462.1:0-10384 GCA_043754375.1 Candidatus Kuenenia sp.
GATGGCTATTCCGCGAGCCGTCGCCTCCGGCTCGGCGGTAAACAAAGATGCGAAATCGGGGACTAAATCAACAAACCGCTAGCGCCTTGCCGCTCACGAAGACAGCGGAATTCAGACAGACTCCCGGGCTCTTCGTGGAATCGTCATCTCCGGCAAAGTTGATCCACCGAATCGGCTACTGACACAGGCGGATTATCCGGATCGTCCGGCAGCGTCGTTGCAACTTATCTGATTTGCCAGCTGCAGTTGCCGTTGTGACATCAGTCGGATTTCCCCGATCCGTCGGGTCAATCAGCTCCGGCATCTTCTGCCTGTTGCCGCACCAGTTCTGATTCCAGTGTCGTTTGCAGTTCGCGAAGGCGTTCGAGGTCAATGCCGTCGGGTTGATGCTCCAGAAACCAGTTTGCGTCATCGAGAGCGTTTGTCAGTCTCCCGGTGCGAGCCCGCATTTCCAGCCGCTTCGCGCGGTACTCGGGACTCGTCGGAACAAGCATGACCAGCGTCTCAAGATAACGCAGGACAGCGGCGTCATCCTTTTCCCGCTCTGCCAGTCCCAGCAGGTTGCCAATCATGCGTTCGCATATCTGCACAGACGTTTGAGGGACTCGGAACTGAGGCAGATTCGGGAAGCCTGCTTCGGAAAGCCGAGTCACCACATCCTGTTCGGAAAGTCGCTTGCCCTGTTCGAACGGATCGATCATCTGCGAAACTGTCGGTGTCGCGACCGGCGTAAACTGCACGACGAAGTGTCCTGGCAAACCGATGCCCTGAATGTTGAGATGCAGTTGGCGCGCGATCTCGATGTAAAGCACTGAAAGCGTAATCGGAAGTCCTTCACGGTCTTCAATCACTTCATTGATGTAGCTGTTGGCGCGAGTGTCGTATTCAAATCGACTTCCGCGAATGCCCGATACTTCGAACAGATGTCGATCCATCGCTGTCAGTCGCATGGCTTCATCGGCATCATTCGGTAACGACTCACGGATCTCATCTGCCATCTGCTGAACGCGATCGACGTACGCTTCCACATCTACGTCCGGATTGTCCATTCGGGCAATCAACAACGCCGCTCGCAGCAGTGAATCGTAGCTGGTGTCCGGCGAAGCATTTGCATCCCCGATGTCAGCGATACCGGGTAAGTTCGCCAACTGGGTACGGATCGCGGATTCATGCACTTCAACCGCCAGTTGTCGCAAACGCCGGACTTCCTTCTCCATACGGTCGGCTTCAGCGGATAGGCCGTCTTCGGCGTGGGCACCGAATGGCAATAGTTTCGTCACAGCGTCAACGGCGGACGGATGATTGGGAGTGATTCCTGCCACCGCCTCGCTGATTGCCCGTTGCGTGTCATCGGACAGAGGTTTCGGCAGCAGATCTGCTCCAGTCTGAAATCGGCGAAACTCGGCCGGTGTGCCTCGAAAAGCTGCCAGCCCGACGGAGCCATGCGGAAGAACGTCATCGCGCGATTCGATGACTTTTTTGCCATTCAAATAACATTCAAAATGATCCTCATGCATTCGCACGATCAGCGTATTCCAGTCCTGCGCTCGATATGCAGCATGGGGTTCGTTGTGCAGAATTGTCCATGAGCCAACATCGGGGCCATCGAAACGCGTGAGTCGCATGTTGCCGGCGCTGGGATAGAAGCCATAGTGTCGATCACCGCCGTCGGAATGAAAGATCAGTCCTGCGGCCCCCTGCTCGTCGCCGGATTTCACGTCAACTTTCAGATCAAATGGAAACTCCGGACGCGGGCTTTTACGCACGCAGAGTGTTCGACCGCCGAACGACGTACCGGCACCGTTGACTATAATTCTTGCGGAACGCTGTTTCCATTCCGCCCCGAACACAGTCGTCCACAGACGAGCATCCAGCGCGCCGATCGTTTTCCAGCGCGCCATTGGTACAGGGTTTGGTTCATCGATCAGTTGTCGAATTAACTTTGCAGGCATCGCATAGCCGATACTGTCCTGGATAATGGACTTCATCGTGATCAATCCGACAACCTGGCCGTCAGTGGTCAGGACAGGGCCGCCGCTGTTGCCCTGTTCAACGGGCATCGCCAGCTCCAGCATCCTGATCCCGTCAATTTCATAGATGCCGGAATACGCACCGCTCGCCAATTGATTGCGTTTGCCATGTGGATGTCCCAGCGCAATCAGAGGGCGCTTTTCGGCGACGTCGCCGACAGAAAGCATCAACGGTGGCAGAGATGTGTTATCAATCCGAATGACGGCCAGATCCAGTTGACTGGAGGACGCAAAGACCTCAAGGACCTGTGCGGTACTGCCGTCGGGAAGTTCAACGACAAAATCCCGCCCGTCACCGATCACATGTCTCGCCGTGGCAATGAGCCCTGGCTGATCGACCGCAAAGCCAGCCCCCACACCCGACTCATCACCCTCGCGATTTTTAGCCCGGACAACGACCAGCGATTTGAGAACCTGTTCGGCAAGCTCCTGCTGCGATTGTTCAGTGTTTTCGCTTTTCGGATTTCCTGGTTCTCTCTGAGCGTTGCATGTGGATGCACGGCTGACCAGGCTGACCAGGAGCAGCAATCGCCCCATACGCCCCATACGCGACCGGGATTTCAGTTCAGCATTCACGAGAATTCTCCGGTTTCAGATCGATATCTGCCGTCGTCTAAGTGGTCGGCGTTTCCAGATGCCACGTTGTCAGCAGTTGATACTGATGAGCAACCTGCAAAAGGCGAGATTCATTGAGCGCCGGGGCCTGCAACTGCAGACCGACGGGAAGTGTGTTCGCGGTCATTCCGCACGGGACCGAGATCCCTGGCAGACCCGCCAGGTTTGTGCTGATCGTATAAATGTCGCCAAGGTACATCGCCAGTGGATCGTTGAGTTTTTCTCCAAGGGGGAACGCGGGTGTCGGAGCAACAGGGCCTGCGATCACATCGACCGTTTTGAATGCAGCAGTGAAGTCGGCGGCGATGCGACGACGAACCTTGAGTGCCTTCAGATAATACGCATCGTAGTAGCCCGCCGACAACGCATACGTTCCCAGCATGATGCGGCGCTTGACCTCCGCACCAAATCCTTCGCCGCGACTCTGACAATACAAATCCACCAGATCGTCAAATTTTTCGGCACGATGGCCGTAGTGGATTCCGTCGAACCGGGCAAGATTACTCGATGCCTCGCTGCACGCGATCAGATAATACGTTGCCACGGCGTACTTGGAATGCGGCAGAGACACGGAATGAACAGTGGCACCGGCGGATTCGAAAACTCGCAATGCTTCCCGCACCCGTTGTTCAACTTCTGCATCCAGGCCTGCCGCGAAATGCTCCTCCGCGATTCCGATCCGCACATCTTTCAGTGGCTGATCGAGAGTCGTCGTCCATGCAGGTATTTCGACATTCAGGGATGTCGAGTCGCGTCGATCGTGTCCGGCGATACATTCCAGCAGCAGCGAGGCCCCGTGGACATCACGCGCCAACGGACCGATCTGATCCAGTGAACTGGCGTACGCGATCAGACCGTATCGTGAGACTCGACCAAACGTCGGTTTCATACCGACCACGCCGCAGAAACTGGCCGGTTGCCGAATGGAACCGCCGGTGTCGGACCCAAGTGCCAGGGGGACCAGTCCGGCTGCAACCGCAACAGCCGATCCGCCGCTGGAACCGCCCGCAGAGCGAGTCTGATCCCAGGGATTACGCGTCGGTCCGAAGATGGACGTCTCGGTCGATGACCCCATCGCGAATTCGTCTGGATTCAGCTTGCCGAGAATCACCGCATCTTCCGCACGCAACCGTTCAACAACATGTGCGTCATACGGAGGCCGAAAGTTCTTTAACATCCGGCTGCCGCATGTGGTCGGAGTATCTTTCTGGCAGATGTTATCCTTGATTCCGATCGGCAGGCCCGCCAGACGCCCAACCGGCTCTCCCGCCTTTCGTCGGCGATCAATGTTGTCTGCCTGCTGCAACGCCCCCTCAGCATCGACAAAGATAAAGGCGTTGAGTGCGCCGTTCAGCGTTGCGATGCGATCAAGGCACGACTGCGTGAGCTGCCGTGCTGTGAGTACACCGGAGTTCATCTGACTAATCAGGTCACAAGTGGAAGGGAGCGTCATCGTCGATCCAAGCCACCGAAATCGAGAGTGCGCTGGCGTTCATCCCGGGCTGACAATTCTCGATACAGCAGGCTGGGCTGAATGTCGGAGTTACGCTGATACTTGCCGGTTGCGTACTCTGTGATCGCACCTTCCACCGTGTGATAGAAGATCTGGCAGACCTGAACTCCGGCATAAATTCGAACTGGCTGCACGGCCAGCATTTCCAATGTCCAGAACCCGCAGAATCCGACGTCGCCAAAACCTGCAGTGATATGCACAAACATCCCCAGCCGACCGATCGACGATCGACCTTCGAGCATTGGCACCAGGTTTCGTGTCTCGGTGTATTCCACCGTGCGACCCAGATACATCTGATTGGGTTCCAGCACAAGTCCTTCAGGAGGAATCGTGATGCGACGATAGCGATTGGGGCGCTTCATATCGAGAACGATTTCTTCGTACACGAGTAGTTCATCGTGCAGCCGCAGGTTGTAGCTGTTGGGATTCAGTTGATCTTCATTGAACGGCTCAATCCCGATGTCGCCACCCAGTCGAGCTTGAATTTCGCTGCCACTCAGAATCATGAAGCACCTGCCGGTTCGAAAGATTCGAAATCGGCCTATCCGTCAGGAGGTGGAAATTGAACGACAACCCGCATCACGATTGACACATTCTCCGCCCCGCAGCGTATGTGACGGACGGTTTGGATTCAACTGCGCGCACAGTGTTCTGTGCCAAAGGCACAAAATGTGGAAGCCCAGGGCAACGCCCTGGGAAAGTGTGAAACGAAAGACCAAAGCCCCAAAAGGGCGAAATTATCGTGCAACCCCACCACGCCCTTTCAGGGCTGCCACGTTTGAAATTGCCGTTTCCTGAGGCGATGCCCCAGGCTTTCACATTGTGCCGCGTTGCGGCAAACCGCTGCGGCAATACGATCCATGCCGACGCTTCGGGTAAATGTCACTTTCGACTGCGTGTCGTTTATTTCAACGAATTGGTCAGCCATGCTGAACATTCGAGCGTGGCTTTTGAATTCCGGCCCCGAACACTATAGTCTGCTGCAGTTTGCAGATTCAGAGACGCAAGGCAGGTAATTCGTGGAAGACACCATTCAGGAACACCAACCGCAGCGATTTGTCGTCCGATACGGGGCGATGCGATTGTTGGGCGATTTTGAAACGCGCCGAGGGACCGTCTTTAGACGCAGTGAAGACGTCGTTGTGCGTTCTGAACGCGGCGTCGAATGGGGGACTGTGCTTTGTGCCGCTACCGAACGCACGGGCGAGTACCTTGGGAACACTCGCTCAAATTCCGGTCGTATTCTGCGCATCGCGACCAGTGAAGATCGCCGCACTCGATCAGAAACCGCAGAACGCGAACAGCAGTATTTCACGCAGGCCGCTGCGATGATCTCGGAACGACTTGTCAAGATGCAACTCATTGATATCGAACAGATTTTTGGCGGCGAGCGATTAATTCTGTACTATCTGTCGGAAGGCCGCATCGATTTTCGTGAGCTTGTCAAAGGCATGGCGCGAGAATTCAATATGCGGATTGAAATGCGACAGATCGGCATCCGCGACGAAGCCAAGCTCCTGGCCGATTACGGCGACTGCGGAAAACCACTGTGCTGCAACACGCATCTGCAGGAAATGCCGGCCGTGTCAATGAAAATGGCGAAACTGCAGAAGGCGACTTTGGATCCAAATAAAATCTCCGGTCGCTGCGGCCGTCTGAAATGTTGTTTGAGATATGAATACGACACGTATGAACAGCATCGCCGCGAATTGCCCCCCATTGGTGCTATCGTGATCACTAAGAGTGGTCAGGGACGAGTCATCTCACAGGAACTGCTCGCCCGCAAACTCATCGTCGTCTTTCAGGACGGCCGACGTGTTATGACCGCAGAAAACGACATAGTCACCGTTATTTCACGAGGTGGAAAAACTCAACAGTCAGATGATACCGAAGGCGATGAAAATTCGTAAGCGGCTCTTTTATCTGCGAGCTAAATGATTTAGACTCGCCTCCAACTGTTAAGAAACGATGATTTTCGGCACCCTCGCCTCTCAGGACGTTTCGAATGGGCTCTACCGCCAGCCATACCCGCGTCAGCACATATCACCCAAACGCATTAGAGTTTGTTTACTCGGCGTTGAGATTTACACAGGAACAGTTGGGCCGCGATCGCAGGTCTGAAATTTCCGGCCACATCAGCGGACCGGAGCTGCTCGACGGACTGCGAAAGCTGGCTTTGCAGCATTTTGGGATGCTCAGCATCGCAGTCTTCAAAAACTGGGGTGTCACATCAACGGACGACTTCGGTCACATTGTCTTTGAAATGATCGAATCTGGCGAAATGCGCCGGACGCCCAACGATCACCTCGCCGATTTCTTCGGCATCTACGACTTCGACAAAGTCTTCCGCGAAGATTACACGCTGGACATCAGCGCGGCGTTCAGCAAGCCGTCGTGAGTAATTCATCATTTCCTGATGACCCCCGGCCTGCAACGCACATGAACCTCGAAAGCGTGACGTGAAGCGTTTTCCCGTGAGCGGCACGGCGAGTTCGCACGTACAAAATGGACCGCATTGAAGAGCAACTGACGCCTCCGTCCGATGGCTCACTCATCGCAGAATTCAGGCTTCCGGATACTCAGGAAATCAAACACTGAATCATGAGCTTCGGGCCGAATGCGAAGGTGCTGGAGCCGCAGGAATTGGTGGAAGGGATTCAGCAGGATCTGAGCTTGATGCTTCTCCGATACAAAGAAAACAGACAGGTTGCGACATGAGCGTCCATGTTCCGTCAATCCTCAAATGTGATGTTCCCTGGCTTAACGTCGGCCAGAAAGATTTTGAACCGGCGAAAGGTTGCCATAATCGACTGCACTATTTCCCAGCGTTCCTCACCAAACTGTTCGCGTTTGTCCTCTTCCCATTCTTCGAGAATGTCGTCTGGGTAGTCCGGAGGTCGATCCAGATACGCGCCGGCAAAATCCAGCACGAACGGTGGCGACACGATTTCCATTTCGATCACCCACAGGCAATCGTCATATGCAATCAGAGTCGGAACAGCAAAACCGCAAACATGGTCGACATTATTTTCCCGCAATCGCAGGTAGACATCGCGTTCTTTCAAATAAAGTCGTTCAAATGCCAGCGATTTGATCGCCGTTCCTGTGACCGTACTGAAAACGACGCCGTCGTATCCCTGGCCCAGCCGACTGCTCAATTGCAGTCCACGACTTGTCGCATACTGTTCCAGGCGTTCAATTGCATCCTGTTGCCATTCCATAACGCCGCCTGCTATGATAACCACCTGAGGACGAGAGTTCGAAGTTGTGCCGACCTGGGTTCCGCACTGTATGATTAATGCCGTCAACAACAAACCGTATTCTGCAACCGTGCAACTCATTCTGCACGTCAATGGCCAGGACTACGAGTTGGCAAAAGTCGGCCCCAGCCGCATTGTGCTGCGCAACGCCATCCAGTTGCCTCCCTGCGAAGCAACGCTTTCGATCCGCATCGATGGCGAGACAACTCAGCAGACAATTCAACTCCCCGTCGGCGCATCCGCCGATTCCCCGATCGTTGTGACCAGTCGCTGAGCCTTCGTAATCCTGAACCGCCGCAGGAAGGCTCAGAAAAGGGGTCAGGAACCAATAGCCAAATGGCCCGAAGGGTGCTGCGCACTATTGGTTCCTGACCCCTTTTCTGATCGTCAGCGCAGCCTTCACCAAGCCGTCGTGAGTAATTCATCATTTCCTGGTGACCTTGCGCCTTCAACGCACATGAACCTCGAAAGCGTGACGTGAAGCGTTTTCCCGTGAGCGGCACGGCGCTAGCGGTCTGTTGATTGAATCGTTTAACCCTGAGCCGCAGGCGACGGCGTCACCGGAAACCGCCGCCTGCGGCTCAGGGTTAAACAAATTTGCTGGCTGTGCATACGAAATCAACAGACCGCTAGCCGCCGGTGTTTTGCTGCGTTTTTCAGGAACGCCTCGTGCATTGTCAACCGTGCTTTGATGTGTGCAACTGGCTCTGCCAGTATTCTCCATCGGCATGAAACACTGGCAGAGCCAGTGGCACACAACCCATCAATCCATCACTGACAGAGCACTAGCGCCTGCCCGGGTGGACCGGGGTGAACGGCATCGCCGTCTCTGAAAAAAATCCTCCGCCTGTGCCGCGGCTGCCCCCGTCACAGCCACAGCAACGACGCACCATCGCACGATACTCGACATCAGAATTACTCCCATCAATGATTCACAAGGCACGATTCACAAATTCGCAACGGATCGTGAATTCCGGGACTTTCAACTCAATGACGCAAGCAACCGTGTTGCGTCAGGGTGATTGGGGTGTCGTCGCGGATTTCGGTAGGTCCTCCTTGCCGAGGAGGACTTCGCGGCTTGCCGCGACCAGCGACCAGACGAGGTGGAAAGAAGGGCCACGCAGCGACGTGGAGCGGATGTACGTCCCATGGCGGTTCACCTTTCAGCGAAAGTCCTTTCCGGCAGGTCACCATCCGTCACCTCAGTATATAAAAAAAGACCAACAAAAGCCCGAGAACGGAGATCGCTGTCTCCACACTCCGGGTAGGATTGGAGGTTCGCAGGTGTAAGTTGCGTCAATAATCCAGATCGAGGTTGGTCTGAATCCGAGTAACCTCACTGTTAGACTCGGAGCCCATGAGCGATTCGAAAGCCCTGATCCGTCAATGGCGTCTGTTGCGATTCCTCGCCGACGCACGCGCGGGCTACACGGTCAAGGAGCTGCAGCAGGAAATGGGTGTGTCCATCGAAACAATCCGGCGTGACGTAAAAGATCTCGCCCACGCCGGATTCAACGTTCGCGACTCCACTGGCTTTCGCGGTGTCAAACGCTGGCGAGTTGAAGGCTTTGAGGACAATTTCGGGTTTACAATTACTGACCTGCTGTCGATCTACATGGGACGACAGTTTCTGGAGCCACTTGCAGGCACACCATTCTGGGACGGTCAGCAGAAAGTCTTCAGTAAGATTCGAGGAGCCCTCGGTCCTTCTGCGATCAACTATTTGAAAAAACTGGCCGCATCACTTCATACAACCACGGTGGGAGCCAGCGACTACACAAAACGCAGCGAACTGATTGATCTGTTGATGGTGGCCGTTGAAGACCATCTTGTGTCGCTCATCGTCTATCAATCCGATCGTGCAACCGAGCCGGTCGAACAGGAAGTTTATCCTCAGGGTTTTGTCTTTCACCGAGGCAGTTTGTATCTGATCGCATGGTCCAGTCGTCGTGGCGAGATTCGCACATACAAGATGGACCGCATTGAAGACGTGCATTCCACAAAACTTCCAGCTGCGGTTCCGCATAACTTCGACCTCGCCGAATGGCTACAACACAGTTTCGGAGTCTTCCGCAGCGGCTCGACGGAACTACAAACCATCCGCATCGATTTCGCCCGCGACGTTGCTCGGTACGTGCAGGAATCCCGCTGGCACGGCAGTCAAAAACTGACGCCACAGCCCGATGGCTCACTGATCGCCGAATTCAGGCTTCCGGATACTCAGGAAATCAAACGCTGGATCATGAGCTTCGGGGCGAACGCAATGGTGCTGGAACCGCAGGAACTGGTGGAAGCAATCCAGCAAGACCTGCAGAACATGCTGCGGCTGTACGCCCCGGAACGGGAGGTATCATGAATCACCCTGAACTCTGTATCGTAAAGCTTCATCGTCGCGACTCAGGTGGACAACGGCGTACACGACCACTTCCGAACGCAGAATCTCAAAGACGATGGCAAACGGAAATCGCTTCAGGCGGCATCGTCGAATGGGTCGGTCAACGAGCAGCGATTCAAGAACGGGAAAGCGTACAGCATCGTCCTCAATCGCCGTCATTGCTGCCTCATATTCATCCAGAAAGTCACTGCCGAGTCCCAAACGCTGTAATTCGTACCAGAGAGCCGCTGCGGCGACTTCCTGTTCAGCAACCGACCAAATTCGAACATTCACGACGATTTCCTGACCAGGCGTTCTCGCACTCGCCCGAGCGAAGTTCTCCAGTCATCACATTCCATTTCGCCGCGATGAAGTGCTTCGGATCGCCTTGCGATCTCGTCCAGCCACGACTGCGAAATCTCCTCACCGGTTTCGCTGGATTCAAGACTCGCAATAAGTTCCCGAATCAGGCTGGCGCGATCCTGTACTGGCAACAGCAAAACCTGTTGACGCAACTGTTCCAATGTCATCGTTGTGCCTTTCGAAGTGACTCGTGCGTTGTACTGCCCCATTCTGGCTGTGCCGCATTCGC
>JAYUVA010000463.1:0-6357 GCA_043754375.1 Candidatus Kuenenia sp.
GACAATCAACCGCGACTACACCCGGACTATCCAAAATACGCAACCGCGTTGCGAAACACTTTGATCCCGTCGCCTTCGCCACGGAGGCCTCGGCGAGTCCACTGCGGATGTTGTGTTGCGAAGAGAAAACGTTCCGGGTGCGGCATCAGGCCGAGGACTCGGCCTGTGGTGTCGCAGAGCCCCGCGATGTTGGCGATGGAACCGTTTGGATTCTCAGGTTCCGGCAGCAGAGCAATCCGAGTCGGGTCACCGGTGACCTTCATCATTTCGACGGCTGCGGGTGACCAATAACAGGCGGCGAGTTGAGCGTTCTCACGAAGCTCGTCCAGCAACTCCGGATGCTTCAATGCGATGCGGCCTTCGGCGTGCGCCATCGGGACGTCAAATTCATCAATGCCCTTGAGGAAGACGCTGTTGCAGGACGTCACTTTCAGTCGCACCCAGCGGTCGGTGTAGCGACCGTTGCTGTTCCATGTCAGCGTGACCTGATCTTCCCACGTTTTTTCGGCCGGATTCTCGATGCCGCGTCGCATCAACAGGCCTGCCTTCAGAATCGTCTGAAATCCGTTGCAGATACCGAGCACTAATTTGTCGGCCTGCAGGAATTCTCGCATGGCTTCGTTGAGCTGCCCTCGAAGCTGGCGCGAAAAAATTACGCCGGCACCAAGGTCGTCGCCATAGCTGAATCCGCCCGGGACGCACAAAATCTGATACTGACTGAGTTGGGTGGGATCTTCGAGGAGTCGGAAAAGATGAAGTCGATCTGCAGACGCACCGGCCAACTCGAACGCATGAGCCGTCTCAACGTCACAATTCGTTCCGGGGGCTCGTAAGACACAGACACGAGGAGCAGGCATGAGATTCAGTTCGAATTCAATAAAGGGGCGTTTTGCAACGTTTTCGTATTGATGAGCGGCGTAACCGTTCACGACATTTCGAGAGTGACAGCTTAAACCACAGATGGACACAGATGAACACAGATGAACACAGATTGGCTGTTGATTTCTATCCGTGCAAATTTGTGTTTATCTGTGGTCGCTTGCGCAGGTTTCGTTCTGAGGCGTGAACGGTTACATGAGCGGCAGACGAGAACTTGCCGTCGCTGAATTCGTAGGAATGCAGAGTTTTCCTGAATTCTTCCGAATTCAGCGGCAGGTCCGGAAGTATTTTTTTTGCCCTTTGCCCTATTGAAAAGGGCCACCAGATCCATTCAATTCCGTTCCCGACCGGATTTCTACCATCGATTGCTCTCAATTTCATCCGGATCCGCGATCGCAGCCCTGAATTCTCGCCTGCGCGCCTGACCTGCGTCAAAAGGGTGTAGCCACGGACTATGTTTGGTAGGTCCTTTCTGCCGGAACGGACTTTCGCCGTAAGGCGAACCGCCATGGGTCGCATATCCGCTCCACGTCGCGGCGTGGCCGCGAAGTCCTGCTCGGCAAGCAGAACCTACAGAAATCGGCGACTGCAGCCTGCTCCGAAGTGGAATCGCACGTTGCCTTTTCCCTGTCAACTTTCCCGCCTACATTGCCGCCATGCCACTGGACCTTGAAGACACAATCGTCGCACTTGCCTCAGCGCCTGGCCCGGCGCTGCGCGGGATTGTACGGGTGAGCGGCGTGAAAACGTCGGAGGTGGTGGCCATGCTTTTCCGGCCGGATGAAGATTCTGCAAACTGGCAAACGACGAAAGTTCCGCGGCGGTTTACGGGGCAACTGGACCTGCCTTCGATCATTGTCCCCGTGCCCACGGCGCTGATGTACTGGCCGACTCGACGCAGTTACACGGGCCAACCAATGGCAGAGTTTCATCTCAGCGGATCGGTGCCGCTGGTCGACGCCACGCTGGAGCATCTGTGCGAGCACGGTGCACGGCTCGCGCGGCGCGGGGAATTTACGTTGCGCGCTTTCTTGTCAGGACGCATCGACCTGCTCCAGGCAGAAGCGGTCCTCGGTGTCATTAATGCAACTGATCATGAAGAACTGCAGAAGGCCCTGTCGCAACTAGGTGGACGCATTACGTCGCGGCTTGGGCAATTACGAATCGACCTGATCGCGTTGCTCGGTGATCTCGAGGCTGGCCTCGACTTTGTTGAAGAGGACATTGAATTCGTCACGAAGAATGAGATCGCCCGACGCCTTGATGCGGCTCTGATATTGCTCAACGAACTGGCCGATGTTTCTGCCAGTCGATTGCCGGTCGGTTATCGGCGTCGTGTCGTGCTGGCGGGACTTCCAAATGCAGGCAAGAGCACGCTCTTTAATCGGCTGATTGGCCAGCAAAAAGCCATTGTGTCACCGATCGCCGGAACAACGCGCGACTATCTCACGGCGACTCTGCGGCTGGAATCGCTGGAAGTTGAACTCATTGACACCGCCGGCTGGGAAGATGCCTCAGATTTGATCATGGAACGGGCTCAGGATCTTCGCGCGGAACAGGTTTCCGCGTCCGATCTGGTCGTGTGGTGTTCGGCCGTGGATCTTTCGGATGAGGACAACGTTGAAGACGAGAGGCTGCGGCAACTGGCCGTCTTGCGATGTCCAACGGTGCTGAGCGTCACCACTCGCTGCGACCTGCAGTCGGATTCTGGTGCGGCAGACACGGGATCGCGCCTTCGCATCAGTGCGGCAAGCGGCGATGGAATTGAAGCATTGCGGACGGTACTGCGGCAGCAGCTCACAGGTTCTCGATCCGCACGCAGCGAATTGCTGGGAACAACGGCGGTTCGTTGTCGCGACAGTTTGCACCGCACAATTCAGTCACTCGAACGAGCCCGATCGGCGACAATCGAACTTTGCGGTGACGAATTGATTGCCATCGAAATTCGTCAGGCACTACAGGAATTAAGTACGATTCTGGGCGAAGTTTATACTGACGACATCCTTGATCACATCTTCAGTAGCTTCTGCATTGGCAAGTGAATGTCGAGAAAAGTAGGTCAGGCTTTCCAGCCTGACACCCAAAACGCTGCGTACGTTGGCGGAAACTGTCAGGCTGGAAAGCCTGACCTACGTTCCAGCCTGATGTGCGACTGGAGAAGTGATGACCAACAAACGGAGTTACACAC
This sequence comes from Candidatus Kuenenia sp., assembly GCA_043754375.1. Taxonomy (GTDB): domain Bacteria; phylum Planctomycetota; class Planctomycetia; order Planctomycetales; family Planctomycetaceae; genus SXXK01. The sequence goes on from JAYUVA010000463.1 coordinate 3,068, forward strand.
GACATTTGCCGCACGAGGTTCCGGAGGGTTTTCCGATTTTCCTGACCTGGAATCTCAAAGGTGCGATGCCCCAAGCGGCAATTGAGAAACTGCTCAAGGAGCGGGAACGGTTAGAGAAGCAGGCGCCTCGCTCCGGTGAGTTGATCGTGGCAAGGAAGCTGCGCGAAGACAAACTGATCTTTGCGATGGCCGACCGATTCCTTGACACGACCACCGACGGACCGCTTCACCTGAAGGACCCTCGCGCGGCGAAAATTGTCGAGGACTCCATCCTGTTCGGAGCTGGGGAGCGATATGACCTGCTGGCTTGGTGCGTCATGGCAAACCATGTCCATGTTTTACTGACGCCCATTTGGGAGTTGAAGAAGATCACACAGGGGCTCAAGGGATTTACCGCGTATGAAATCAATTCTGTCCAGGACGCAAGAGGCCGAATCTTCTGGCAGGACGAGTCATACGATCATTGGGCACGCGATGAAGCAGAAATGCTGCGGATCATCGAATACATCGAAAACAATCCGGTCGCTGCCAGGCTTTGCCAGCACAGAGAGGAGTGGCCTTGGTCATCAGCACGATTTCGGATGGACTGGCGACCGGGCGAAACCTATAAAAGAAAGGAAAATGCGATTGGCTGAAGTGAGCCGAAGTCGGGAGTGGTGGAGGTAGGCTGAAATTCAAAGAATAGGAGTCAGGCTGGAAAGCCTGACCTACGTTCACCGGGTTCCTTTATCGACTATTTCTGCAGCGAAACGCAGTACAAGTGCTTATTGGATCGGAAGAAGATCTGACCGCTGCTGATTGCCGGTGTGGCGCTGAAGTCTTCTGATTCCGATGTCACCCGATTCGTCGCCAGCTGTTCAAACTTGTCAGTCGGCTTGATGACATGGATCTCCCCTTTGCGCGTCACATAATAGATCTTGCCGTCGCCCAGGACGGGGGACGAATAGTCACTGCCTCCCGGACCACCACCGCCGAATCCGCCACCGCCGAATCCGCCGCGATCGCCGCCTTGTTCGCGAGGCGGTTGGCCGCCGGGCGCATCATTTCCTGATGCCGCTTCACCGGCTTGAATCCTCGCTTGAAAAATCTCTTCGTCGTTGGTGGCATTGACACAGCGAGCCTGACTGCCCGAAATCAAATATATGCGACCTTCAAAAATCAGTGGCGTCGAAAACCGATTTGTGTCCTGACCGGACCACACAACATCCGTTTTTGTAATGTCACCTTTGCCGCCGGTCTTGATGGCGATTGATCCGCCGCCGCCGTGCGACAGGTTTCGCGGATTGTGCCGACTTTTCCGGATTCTATCTGCAATCGCTGAACCTATACGCCGCGCGGTCCAAAATGACACAATCGGACGCGATTTGCTTCAATGCCTTCAAAGCATCGATACGCGCCGCTCACGCCGATACCGTGTATTTCGCCCCGGTGTTTCCGGCAATTTTGTGCATTCGGTTGTCCCTATTCGGTTGTCGCATTTCATGCGACGCAGGGAGACAACCGAATGGGGACAACCGAACAGCGGGCCGCGCGAGCAGCGTCAAAATGCCGCCAGGAAGCGTTCGATGTCTGCCGGCGTTGTGTACAGGTGAGCCGACACACGGAGAAAACGACGACCATTCCAGGAGCCGACCGGAATCTCAATCTGATGACGGTCGCGTAGTTCAACCTGCAAAGGATCAGGAGAACCGTGATAGCCGGGTTTCCAGCCAGGCGGTTGAGGTAATTCCACGGCAGCCATGCTGACGAAGTCTGATTCATCGGGTGTGCAGAATGTTCCCACGCCGGGCATATCCAGCATAGCTCGCCTGGCGTGGCTGACGAGTCCGTGCGCGTGTTGGCGAAATTGCTGCAGTCGTTGCGGCGTGAAAAACCGGACGGCATCCGCCATCGCAAGCAAGGGTGCCGGATCGCTCGCCGGACTGAATTCGGGCCGCGCGGAGTGTAATCGCCCGTCCAGCGTCGTGCCAGCAGCCGTCCGGCTGCATCCTGAATCGCAGGCTTCCCGAATCCCAGCATCCGCTTTTTGCTGCCGGATCTCTGTTGTGACAGCGAAACAGCTTTCCTAGACTTCCGCCTGCATTTTCGGTGAATTGGCGGGGAAATGCTCAGGCAGCACTTCAACTTTACTTCTGATGAATCCTCAGGTACGGGCAACAATGGCGAACTATTTCTTTACAAGCGAATCGGTCAGCATGGGACATCCGGACAAAGTGTCCGATCAGGTATCAGACGGTATTCTGGATGCGCTGTTGGCTCAGGACCCAATGTCGCGCGTTGCCTGCGAAACACTCTGCACGACAGACCTTGTTGTACTGGCCGGAGAAATCACGACACAGGCAAAAATCGACTATGTCGCCGTGACGCGGAAAGTCATTCGTGATATCGGTTACACATCCGATGACATCGGATTCAACGCGGACACGTGTCGCGTATTCGTCGCACTGCACAGTCAGTCCGGTGATATTGCTCAGGGTGTCGATCGCGATGGTGCCGGCGACCAGGGCCTGATGTTCGGTTATGCCTGCAATCAGACACCGGAACTGATGCCGGTTCCAATTGCATTCGCTCATCGATTAATCAATCGACTGACGGAAGTGCGACAGACGGGGTTGGTCAATTGGCTGCGTCCGGACAGCAAGAGTCAGGTCACGATCGAATATGACGGGATGAAGCCGGTTCGCGTTGAAGCGATCGTCATTTCCACTCAGCACGATGAAAGTGTCACTCAAAAACAAATTGCCGCCTTCGTCAAAAAGGAAGTCATTGGCAAAGTGATTCCTGCGGAGATGCTTGACAGCAGGACCAAATATCACATCAACCCGACGGGTCGATTCGTGGTTGGTGGCCCACATGGTGATACCGGTCTGACCGGCCGCAAGATTATCGTAGATACTTACGGTGGCTGGGGTCGGCACGGTGGCGGAGCGTTCTCCGGGAAGGATTCGACAAAAGTTGACCGTTCGGCTGCTTACATGGGACGTTACGTCGCCAAGAACATCGTCGCTGCGGGGCTGGCCAAACAGTGCGAAGTGCAACTGGCTTACGCAATTGGCGTCGCGGAACCGGTCAGCATTCGGGTCGATACGTTTGGCACAGGCACGATCGCTGAAGAGCGTTTCGAAAAACTAGTTCGCGATCATTTCCCGTTGACGCCAAAGGGCATCATCGAGCATTTGAAACTGCGTCGTCCAGTGTTCCTGAAGACCGCCGAAGGTGGTCACTTTGGCCGCAGCGGTGACGGCTTCACATGGGAAGCCACCAACAAGGCTGCGGCATTAAAGAAAGCC
>JAYUVA010000464.1:0-4850 GCA_043754375.1 Candidatus Kuenenia sp.
CTTCGCCGCCCACTCCCGGGATGCCCATTGCTCCGCCGCCCATCTTGCCACCTGCCATTCCTCCCCCCGCAGTACCTGGCTTTGCCTTGCTGTCACCTCCGCGTAACGTCAGCTGCTTGATTTCAGGTACCTGGGATTCTGTGATTCGTGTGGCAGAATCGTTCGTCTTTGAAATGGAAGTCAAGAGTGCCTTGAGCAACCAGATGTCTTCCTGATTCGACCATATTTCGTTGGAAGAAGGATAATCGATCTGCCATTTATCGAACGGTTGCCGAGTGATCCGGTTGGCGTCAACCAGCACAAGCCCCTCACCTGTGTCGTGTTGAAAAGGCTGCACAATTTTCAGCAGATCTTCAATTTGTGTTTGATAAACTGACACCCAGCGTTCGCGAGTTTCCTTCGAGTTGACGTCAGCAAAGTAAGCAATTTCTTGCATTTCGCTGCGAATCTGTTCCGGCCATTCCCGGGCTGCCTGCTGACGTTTCCAAAGTTGGACTGAGGCGTCCTTGTATGCTCCGGCATCCAATTCATTTTCTTTCTTGCCACCTGCCACCCAAGCTTCATTTGGGTCTGTCTTACCCTTGTCTGCACTGCTGAATGATTCATCAACAGATTTTTTGCGGAGGTCTGTCTTCGCGGCAAGATCACCGCTGGCGTTCCACCATCCGACGAGCACAAAGATCAGTGCCAGCCCAAAACAGATCCAGTATCGTTGCTTCAAAAACGGTTGAAGTTTTTCCATGACTCAAAACTCCCGACGAACTGACTGAAAATATTAATTGAACTCAAACCGCATCACTGGATTATTTTTTTATGGCTTTTTCAGCAGTTTCTGCGACCGGCGGGCGTGGATCAACTTCCTTGCGAGCCTTTTCCAAAGTCGGAATCCATACAAATTGAACCACGAAATCCGTGCGATCAATATACTGGATCTTTTCCTTTTGCTGTTCTTCCAGTAACGGGCCGCTCAATCCAATCTGGTTTGTGCCCGCTCCGCCGCCGCCAGCCATTCCGGGGTATCCGCCCGCTCCGCCGCCGCCGCCGCCGCCGCCGGGCATTCCGGAGTATTTGCCCGCCCCGCCGCCGGGCATTCCGGACGATTTGCCCGCTCCGCCGCCGGGCATTCCGGACGATTTGCCCGCTCCGCCGCCGCCCATCCCGAGAGATTTTCCACCAGGCCCTTGCATCATACCTTGTCCGCTGCCGTACCCTCCACCACCCATACCCTCCATCTCTCCGCCACCCATATAGTTGGCTTTACCCTCCATGCCACCCATGTATCCGCCGACACCTCCCGATCCGCCCGATCCTCCCGTCAACAACGCCCCGGCACGTTCATTTGGATCATATGGGGTTTTCGTTGTTATCGAAAACGCGAGAATCGGGTGGGAGATTCCAATTTTTCCAACCGGCACGGTCACACCACCGGAATTCAATTCCCACTGTCGAAGATTTTCCACCAGCGTGTTGTCCAGATAGAGTCGGCCTCGCATCGCGAATTCGGCCTTCTCATTGTTGTGCAGATGGAATCCTTTCAGCGTGACAATATAGCCTTCCTTCTTTTCCGGTGCGGTGCGATCACGTGCCTCAAAGTCGCCCAGTCGGGATTCTGGTTTGGCATCTGCGAATTTCTTGTGCCAATCTGACACATCCGCAACCCTCATCGTGGTGAAGGAATGAATTCGCACCTTGTTCTGCAGCGTGATGTCAGAAACATCCAATTGTTCGCCTTCGTCACGTGGCATACATTCATTGACCGCTTTGAACAACTCCATCCAGATTGCGCGCTTTTCCAAGGGGGCAACGAGTCGATCAATCTTCTCAAGAATATTCTTGTGCTCACCTTCCGTCGCACCGAATGCCGATTTTTGTTTGCCAATCTCGGATTGGATACCAGCCACAAATTTCTGCTGTTCGTCCCATTTACTTTCGCCATACGACCCCAACACAGATGCACTTCCCATAGTGCCCACACTCATTGCCAACAGCAACCCCGCCGCAGCCGCAATTGCCCACGGCTTTTTGCTGCGGATCTTGCGATCCATCGCGATCTCAGGCGGCAGCAGCGTCGTTCGAATTCGTGTCTTGCCAATCGCCTGCAGAGCCAATCCGTAAGGCACAGCAAACGTCATCATGTTGTCGATAAACAGTGGATCGGTGAGCACCGAATCGCCCGTGACACCTTCCAGACTTTCCAACCGTTCCACTTCATACTGCAGATTCTGCTGCAGGAATTTCTGCAGACCTGCCAGTCGGAATCCATTGCCAACACCAATGATCTTGCGAATCTTTGCAGATCGGTTCACACTTCCAAAATAGCCGATCGACCGCTGAATCTCTGACACGTAATCATTAAACACCGGCCTCATCGCCTGGAATACCGCTTTTGGATCTGGTGCCTTGGTCGCGTTGCACTTCAGATGTTCAGCCTTGGCAAACGTGAGCTTCATTTCACGAGTCAGAGATCGAGTGAAATGGTTGCCACCGATCGGTACGTTTCGAATCCAGATACTTCGTCCGTTCGATACCAACAGCGTCGTGTTATCTGCCCCCATGTCCAGAATGACGTAGTAATCTTCTGCCGCAGGTGGCTCCGGTGTATCGGCCGTTTTTCGGAAACCCAATACGTCATACGAGAGATAGTTGTAGAGCGCCAACGGGGCGATCTGGACAATCTCCACTTCTTTGCTGTTATTCGTAAATGGCTTCAAAGCGTCATAGACCAGTTCTCGCTTCATCGCGAACAGCCCGACTTCGGCCTCCAGCATGAAGCCGCTTTCTTCGACGCCGCCACCAATCGGCTGGTAATCCCAGATCACATCGTTCAAATCGAACGGAATCTGCTGCCGTGCTTCATATTTTACGATCTCAGCCACTTTGCTGGATTCGACTGGTGGCAGCTTGATGAACTTCGCCAGCGAACTTTGACCGGGCACGCTGATGGCAATCAAATCGCCATCAATTTTGTTCCGGTCGAGAAACGTTTTCATCGCCTCGCGGATTAGTTCTTCCGGAATCGCATCAGGCTGACTGAGGATTTTGGGATGAGGAATATAGTCGAACGCCGCCGCGATCACGCGTTCGCCGTCGTCTGAGACGCGAAGTTTCATCGCTTTCAGGCCTGCCTGACCAATGTCAATGCCCCACGCGCTGACTGGTTCCGCCATGATACGCCTCGATTTTTTGCAGATTGAAGTGACAGGAGTTCGACAGGAATTTGCCGTTTGGCAAAAGTACCAGCAGCTTTGCGGTCCCGTCAACCAATTTTGAAACACCAAACCGTCGCAATCTTCGGAAAGATGCAGTTCGACCAGACTTGCGGTCGTTTTGGACCTTGCGACTCCGGATTTTCCGGTCCTCGGCCGGAATGTAGGACGAATCTCGTCACTTTGAAGTTCCGTAAAACTCGAAAATTCTGATTGTTCCGGCCAGAATGCCGCGAGTGCCAGCCGTCGTACGCTGTGCGTGCTCGGCAATGCGGCCCTCCAATGGGGAGGGTTCCCGCTTTACGCCAATCGGTTGAGTGAAATGTGTCGGCGTCCGCAAAGCTCGCCCCCAATCCGAGTGTTTTGAAGTTACGCATTTTGTCAGGGCTGGAAGCCCGGCACATCGTCAGCCGGTGGCGTGAGCCCAATGGTACTTGGTTTAGAAAGTAGCAGGCACTTTCCAAGTGCCGTAGCCCTGAAGATCGCTCAGAATGCGGACGGCACACGGAGTGTGCCTGCTACTTTTGAGGTAAACCAAGTGCCATTGGGCTCACGCCACCGGCATTGGATATGTCGGCCGTCCGGGCTTGAAACGCGCAACTTCAAAATCCGAGTGCCAGGTGTGTTAATGTCTGCCATGACCGTTATATTAACGCACTGCGTTTAAGTTCGACCTGCGCCAGATTTGGACGCAGGGCAAGACGCATCGTCCCTTCCCAGCGTTCACACCGTTGATGTCGAGGATCGACATGACAATTCCCTCACCACGAACCTGCCATCAATGTCCGTTTCTCAAGATTTTTCCGAAATCAGCGTCCTGATTCCAGGCTATTCCATCGAGGATCTGCCGACTGACCTGCCGGAAGAGGATGCCGCAAGCCTGCTCAACGCAGTCGCATGCGCATGGCATCCGCGATTGATTCAGCGATCCGGCAGCATTCCGCTCTTTCGCCAGGCAGAATCTCTCACCGGTTATCCAGGTCGCCGAATTGTCTTCGTTCCCAATTCCTCAGAATCATGGATGCCGCACGAATGGCGTGCCGTCTTTCGCGAGCAGGGACATATCGTACTGGCAGGTTGTTCGAAACGCGAAGACTGGCTGACCGCGATTGATGCGGCTTTGGCGGAAGAGGCCGGTTCGTCGGATGAGGCGAACAATTCAGACGCGGAAGCCATCGCAAATGTGTCAATTTGTCCGAATGCTGACTTATCCCGGCTCTCGCGCAGCTCGTCCACAGTGCCTGTCCTGATCGATGATTTTCTGGCACTCGGCATTGTCATGCTGCAAGTGCAACTGCTCAGTCGTCGCCGGCATCATTTCGTGGACGCCGACAATCTCCTGCTGAGCCGCGAAGTTCGCCTCGCTGCCGACGCATCTCTCCTCGGCGACGAAGCTGTGGTCAAGGCGCATCTGAAGCGATGTTTCGAGCATCTCCGTGACACACGGGAGAAGTTCTATCCGATGAACTGTTACCTGCTGGATCTCTGCATCCCCGGTGACAATGACCCGGCCTCCGAAGTCTCAGACCTCATTGCCTCCGCCACACCTGCGACGCGACTGAATCTGTTCGCAACCGGACGTGATCTTGCGACATGGGTTCAGAAAGATGCAACACTCGCAACACAACTGAAGCAGGCGATCAT